>MGPV01000019.1:36700-45009 GCA_001797615.1 Deltaproteobacteria bacterium GWC2_65_14 | reverse complement strand
ACACTCATCGGTTTGCCTCCTGTCGTTTTAGGGCCCCGTTCGGCCGGGGCCCCTACCGGAAGAACTTCCGGACCAGGAGCTGCAGGAGCTCCCCGTCGATCTTTTCCATGACGCCCTCGATCACGTGACCCCCGTCCTGCATCGTGACCCCCACTTCCTGCGGCGTTGCCCGGTGGAGCGTGATGAACTCGAGGAAAACCATCAGCTCCTTCTCGAGCCAGGCCGCGGCGTCCCCGGCGATCCGAAGCTTCTTCAGGTTCTGCGAGATGTTGCTCGGCATCGCGGCGAGAAGCCAGGACGACCGGTACGGGTCCTTCTTGAGCATTCGGGTGTCGGCGTTCACATCGTCGTTCACGGAACTGACGATCCCGTCGAGGGGAGAGACGAAGTCGATCTTCTTGTTCCCCTGGACCACGGTGAACGCCTTCTCGCCCTGCCGGAGCACCGCCCCGGGCCGGGGAAGTTCGATCCGGTCGATCCTCCCGATGATCCCCTGCGCGAAATCGTCGATGCCGATCTGCGCTTCCCCCGCGGGCGTCAGGTGGGCCCACGTGTGCCCGTTGTGGTAGAAGAGCCCGCCCGGCATGCGGAACTCGGGCAGCGCAACGGGCAGGAGCGCCGGAGCGGTTTCGCCCGCCCTTTCCCTTGCCTTCTCCCTTCTCAAGTGGATCGCAAGTTCGATGAGGAGAAAGGCGGCGATCGTCACGAGTATGAGTATGAGCACCATTTCCTTCACCTCCTTATCCCAGGAACAGTGCGACGATCCTGCTCCACTGCGCCTCGTTCAACCGGCTGCTGATGTCCGGGAGGGTCTCCCCCCCGTCCGTCGCGGTGATCCCCAGGTCGTTGCTGAACATCCGGTGGAGCCTTTCCGCCTCCCAGTCGAGCCACTGCCGCGCCACGCTTCCGTGGTAGAGGCGCGGGATCCATTCCCCGGGGAGGCGCATCGAGAAGATCCACCCGTCCCCGTAGGGGTCGCGGTTGATGGTTCCCGGGTCGTCGGCCACCTTCTTGTTGATCGCCCAGACGATTCCGTCCCCCGGCGCCACCATCCGGGCCGTCCTGTCGCCGGAGTGGAGAAGGAAGCAGACGCTGTTGTCCTTCACGACGGAGCCTTCCGGCGGAAGGGAGACGCGGTTGATTCTGCCGACGAGCCGCTGCGAAAAATCGTCAACCCCCACCTTCGCCTCGGCATCGGCTTCCATTCCGGGGGAAACCCACAGATGCCGGGGGTGGAAGTAGTAGTCGGGGCGGAGCAGGAACCCCCGGACGGTTTCCACTGCGCTTCCGTGGCCTTCGATCTCCCGGAAGGCGGAGCAGAGCCGGTATTCCTCGGTGTGGCACATGCCTTTCAGAGAGGCGGACCGGTCGACCGGGATCATCTTCTTGACGGGAAACGCCTTGCAGAACGTCACCGTCGTCATCTCGAGAAACGGGCACTTGTCCTCTCCCATCGGCGCACCCCTTTTTTTCGCGGCGATTCCTTTCATGCCGTCCTGAACCCTGCCCATGCCCCCTCGATGAGGTAGACGAATGCGAGGATGAGGTATGCCATCTTCTCCACCTCCTCTCTTGCCTCCATTCCAAGGCAATGACCGTGCCCGAACGGAAGCGAGGAGATCAGGGACTCATAGATGTCCGAAAAACCATGCGATTCCCGGCGAACAGGAGGGGAGGGAATGTTCGCGGAGAGAGGCGGGGAGTGTAGAGATTCTCTACGGTTTCCCTGTAGAAAAATTTCCGGCTGATTTTCCGGGGAGTTGGGGTGTTGACCTCTGCAACGGCAAGTTTACGTATTCAACACCTGTTCCTTCTTCAGTTCGTATTTCCGGATCTTGTTGTAGAGCGTGACGCGGTCGATCCCGAGCACCTGGGCGGACCGGATGATGTTCCACCGGTTCTCCTTGAGGACCTGGCGGATGTGCTCCTTCTCCATTTCGGAGAGGGATTTCCCGCGGCTCTCGGACACTCCGGGAGCCTGCGGGAGGCTCAGGTCGGCATCGAGGATCATCCTCCCTTTCGTGACCACCATCGCCCGTTCGATCACGTTTCGCAATTCGCGCGCGTTTCCCGGCCAGCCGTAGTCCATGAGCAGGCGCATGGCGGACTCGACCACCCCCTCGACGTTCTTCCCCATCTCGATGTTGAACCGGTCGACGAAGTGCTCCACGAGCAAAGGGATATCCTCTTTCCTTACCCGTAGGGGCGGGATGTGCACCGAGATGACGTTCAGCCGGTAATAGAGGTCCTCCCGGAACCTTCCTTCCTCGATCGCCTTCTTCAGATCCCGGTTCGTGGCGGCGATAATCCGGGAATTGATGGGGATCATCTGGTTTCCCCCGACCCGCTGGAACTCCCTTTGCTCGAGGACCCGGAGCAGGTCCATCTGCAGCTTGAGGCTGATGTCCCCGATTTCGTCGAGGAAGAGCGTGCCGTTCTTGGCGAGCTCGATCTTTCCGCTTCTCGCCTGGTCTGCCCCCGTGAAGGCCCCCTTTTCGTGACCGAACAGCTCGCTCTCCAGCAGGCTCTCCGTGAGGGCGACGCACGAAACGGACACGAAGGGCTCGTCCTTCCGCGGACTCTCCATGTGGATGGCCCGGGAAAGGAGTTCCTTCCCGGTCCCGCTCTCCCCCTGCACGAGCACGATCGAGTTGCTCTTCGCCACGGTCTTGACGAGCTCGAAGATCTCGATCATCTTGTGGTTCTTGCTCACCATGTCGTGGAGCCGGTACTGTTTCTTCAGCTCCTTCCGGAGATAGAGGTTCTCCTTCACCAGCTTCTGGTGCTCGATGATCTTCCGGATCGTCATGGAGAGATCTTCCGGGTTGAACGGCTTCACGATGTAGTCGTACGCTCCCTTCTTCATCGCCTGCACGGCGGTGTCCACCGTCGCGTACGCGGTCATGATGATCACGATCGTCTCGGGCCGGGCCTTCCGGATCTCGTCCATCAGCTGGATCCCGTCCATGCCGGGCATCTTCAGATCGACCATGGCCAGATTCCAGTCCTTCGCCGGAAGGCGCTCCAGCGCCCGGGCCCCGTTCTCGGCGGCCTCCACCTCGTATCCGTCCTCCTTGAGCCAGCTCGCCAGGGATTCCCGGACGATTTCCTCGTCGTCGACGATCAGGATGTTCACCTTCGGCTCCATGGTCAGGCCCTCCACGGTTCGGATTTCAGATACAGGGCGGAGTCGCAGCTTCCGCAATAGGTGCTCCGTTTCCGGTCGACGTCCCGCACGGTGTTGGACAGGTACATGATGCACTCCCGGTCGTGGCAGTGAATGAGGCCGAAATTGTGCCCCAGTTCGTGAAGGGCCTCCTTCACGAGACGGTCGAACAGAATTCCGTCGTCGGGGAAGAGCCCGTGGAATTCCTGCCGAAGTCTCGCGATCGAAACGATCGATGCCACCCCCCCCAGTTGGGCTTCTCCGAAGACGAAGGTCAGGATCGGGATGCACAGGTCCTTGTCGATGACCCCGACGATTTTAATCGCGTCGGCCGGAGTCTCCGTGAGGATCTCCCGGAGAATCCGGGTGGAGTTGTACTGGTTCCGGTTCCTCTCGTAGCTTCCTTCCGGCACGGGCATCGCCCTCATCGTCCTCACCGGGAGGGAGAGGTAGTCCCGCAAATGGTCCTGCAGCATCGTAAGCATGGCGTCGGGTATCATTCCCACCGGCCGGATGTAAATGGCGTCGTCGATCTCCCCGGTCCCTTGTCAGTTTGTCGGGAGGATGATGGCCATCTGCGTCCCTCCGCCGGGGCCGCTTCTGACATCGACCCTTCCGTTGTGGCGCGTGACGATCCCGTAGACGACGGATAGCCCCAGCCCCGTTCCCTTTTCCTTGGTGGTGTAGAACGGGTCGAACACCCGCAACAGGTCCTCGGGCGGGATCCCGGGGCCGGTGTCGGCGAACGTCACCGTTTCCGTGTTACGGGCGGGGTCGTGCTGGGTCGTGATGGTGAGGACCCCTCCTTTCTCCATCGCCTCGCACGCGTTGATGATGATGTTGATGAACACCTGCTTTATCTGCGACGGGTCCACCGGAATGTCCGGCAAGGGCTCCGTCTTTTTATCGACCTTGACGTTGGAGAGGACCAGCTTGTTCGTGACAATCACAAGCGATTCGTCCAGGAGGGAGTTCAGGTTGGCCACTTTCCGGCTCAATTCCTTGGGGCGCGTGAAATCGAGCAGGTTGTGGACGATCGCGCTCGTCCTCTGGACCTCCCGGCTCATGGTGGAGAGGTACTCCCGGAATTTCTCCACGTCGGGGGGTGCGTCCTTCCCTTCCTCGATCTTCCGTTCCATGAGCTTGATGTAGGTGAAGACCCCCGTGAGCGGGTTGTTGATCTCGTGGGCCACCGTTGCCGCTATCTTTCCCAGGGAGGCCAGTTTCTCCGAGTGGATCAGCTGGAACTGGGTGTCCTTGAGCTCCTTCGTCCGCGTCTCGACCCTGTCCTCCAGGGTCCGGATCCATTCGTGGATCTCCTCGTTCGCTCTCTGCAGGCTCGCCGTCATGTGGTTGAAGGAACGGGCGAGGTGTCCCATCTCGTCGCTCGAACGGATGGGGATGACGTGGTTCAGGTCCCCCCGGGCCACCCGGTTGGTCCCGAGGACGAGTTGCTTGACCGGCCTGCCCACGAAGGCCATGAGGGAGATCACGACGATCGCCGAGATCGACAGGATCGACAGGAAATTGAAGACGAGGGTCTGCCGGCGCGCGGATCGAATCTCGGCGTCCTCCTTCTCCAGCGAGAGGGTGATGTCGATCACGCCGAGGACGTTCTGGGAGGCCGGGTGGAAGTGGCAATCCCCGGAGGAGCACTCCGGGTCGTTGTACATCGGGTTGATCATGCCGAGGATCCGGTACCCCCTGTCGGAAGAGAAGATCCGGTTCCTCGACGAGGTGGTCAGCTTCAGGAGAGGGGTGTCCTTCGCATGGCACGCGTAACAGGCCTCGGCCTTCTTGTCCACCATCGTTCCCAGTTCGCTCTTCAAGGTCGAGAAGAGGATCCTTCCCTCGCTCCCGTAGATCCGTACCTTTTCGATCCCTTCCTGCTCCGCGATGGTCTCCATGATCCGGTACGCGTTCTCCTTGCGGTTCGCGATCATGTCGAAGCGGATCGATTTCTTGATCGTCTCGCTGAGCTGGGAGGCGTTCTTCAGGATCGTTTCGTCGAGGTGCCTTGCCTGGAGATCGAGATACAGGAACGTGAAGAATCCGTTGATTACCAGGGTGGCGACGGCGACGGAGAGGATGATCTTGAACTCGATGCTATTGTACCATTTCGTGCCGCGGTCATCCGCCGTGACGTCGGTGGGCGGCGTCCTCAGAGGATCGGGGGAAGGGGGCCCGGCGGGCGTTCCGGCAACAGGCGGGGACGTGCCGCCCCCGAGGGGGACGGAAGGTATCCCGAACAGCAGAGGTTTCCGATCCGTGTGCATTCTGCGGCATCACTCCGATGCGGTACACGGGACATTCGCGAATTGCACGATGTGGGAACGTGTCGATCAAATTTGTATACAGTATACGCTTCGGGAAGGAGAAAACAAGCGGGGGCCGGCCGCTCCTGCCTCAGGAGGGACGGGATGCGCCCTCCTCCTCTTTCGACCAGAACAACATGTCCAGGAGAAGGAGGATGACTCCGGCGGTGATCCCGATGTCGGCCACGTTGAAGGCGGGCCAGTGGTGGTGGTACCAGTGGACGTCGAGGAAGTCGACCACGTACCCGAAGCGTGCGCGGTCGATCAGGTTTCCGACCGCTCCCCCCAGGATCAGCCCGAGGCCGCAGGGCGCGGGGCCGTGATGGGGAAGAACGTGGATGTAGGCGAGCACCCCCGCCACGGCGAAGAGGGTGGCCGCCAGCAGCAGGGGGTGCACCCAGCGGGGGTCCAGGTTGGAGAGCAGTCCGAAGGCCACCCCGGTGTTCCGCACGTGGACGATGTGGAAGAAGCGGACCGATATCGCCCGGGCGTCGTAGAGCTCGAAATGGGACACGATCCAGGCCTTCGACGCCTGGTCCGCGACCGCGATCGCGAGCGCGGCCAGCACGGGGCCGCGAAATTTCCGGAACAGGGACACTTACCCCCCGGCCGTCGCGGCGCACCGCCCGCACAGCTGCGGGGAGGCGGCGATCGAGCCGACCTCCGGGGTATGGTTCCAGCACCGCTCGCACTTCGCCCAGGGAGCCTTTTCCACCCGCGCGGCAAGCCCGGGATACGCGGCGCTCGCGTATCCCCCGTCGACCTCTCCCACGGCGACCCCGGAAACGGTCAGCACGTCCCGGATCTCCCGGAGGTGGCTCCGGAACAGGTCGGCGAAGGGGCCCGGCGACACGGTGACGAGGGCGTCCTGGTCGCTGCCGATCCGCTTCTCTTTCCGGGCCGCCTCGAGCGGCTGCGCGATCTCCGACCGCAGGGCGAGGATCCGCTCCCACCGAGCGGCGATCTCCGCGCTCCCCGGCAGTTCCACCGCCTCCGGCAGGTCGGCCAGGAAGACGCTCTCCGGCTTCCCCGGCCAGGCCGGAAGGTACCCCCACGCCTCCTCCGCGGTGAACGACAGGACGGGGGCGACCAGGGTGAGCAGCCCCCGGCAGATCTCGAACAGCGCGGTCTGCGCCGACCTGCGGGCCGGGTCGTCCGCCTTCCCGCAGTAGAGCCTGTCCTTGAGGACATTCATGTAGAAGCTCGACATCTCGACCGCGCAGAAGTTGTTCACCGCGTGGAAGATGACGTGGAACTCGTAGTGTTCGTAGGCCCGGCGTACCTTCCCGGCGAGGCGGTGGTAGAGGATCATCGCGAAACGGTCCATCTCCTCCATCTTCCCGTAGGGGACGGCGTCCCGCTCCGGGGAGAAGTCGTACAGGTTCCCCAGCAGGAAGCGGACCGTGTTCCGGATCTTCCGGTAGGCCTCGGTGAGTCGGTCCAGGATGTCCTTGGAGATCCGGATGTCGTCGCGGTAGTCCTCGGCCGCCACCCAGAGGCGCAGGATCTCCGCCCCGTGCTTCCGGATGATCTCCTCGGGGGCGACGACGTTCCCCCTGGACTTGTGCATCGCCTCCCCCTTGCCGTCGACGACGAACCCGTGGGTCAGGACCGCCCTGTAGGGGGCGATCCCCCGGGTGCCCACCGCCGCCAGCAGGGTGGAGTGGAACCATCCCCGGTGCTGGTCGGACCCCTCGAGGTAAAGGTCCACCGGCACCCCGAGGTTCTCCTTCCCCTCGCAGACGCAGGCGTAGGAGACGCCGGAGTCGAACCAGACGTCGAGGATGTCGGTCTCCTTGATGAAGCGCTTCGCGCCGCATCGGGGGCATGCGGTTCCGGGAGGGACCAGGTCGGCGGCGTCCCGGTCGAACCAGGCGTCCGCCCCCTCCTTCTCGAAGATCCCCGCCACGTGGTCGACCAGCTTCCGGTCGAGCAGGACCTCCCCGCACGGCTCGCACTGGAAGATCGCGATCGGGACTCCCCAGGCCCGCTGCCGGGAGATGCACCAGTCGGGGCGGTTCGCGATCATCCCGTCGATCCGCTCCTTCCCCCACGCGGGGATCCACTCGACCTTCCGGATCTGCTCCAGCGCCTTCTCCCGGAGCCCGGTCCGGTCCATCGATATGAACCACTGCTTGGTCGCCCGGAAGATCACCGGCTGCTTGCAGCGCCAGCAGTGCGGGTAGGAGTGGGTCACCTCGTCCTGCCGGAGCAGGGCGCCCGCCTCGGCGATCTTCCGGTTCACCATCGGGTTCGCGGCGAACACCCCGACCCCGGCGAAGTGGGGGACGTCCGGAAGGAACCGCCCCGAGTCGTCGAGCGGGGCGTAGATCTCCAGCCCGTACTTGAGCCCCGTCTCGTAGTCCTCGCGCCCGTGCCCCGGCGCGGTGTGGACGCAGCCGGTCCCCGCCTCGAGCGTCACGTAGTCGGCCAGCACCAGGATCGAGTCCCGGTCGAGGAAGGGATGCCTGCAGCGGAGCCGTTCCAGCGGCGGTGCGTGAAAGGTCGCGATCGTGTTTCCGCCGCGAAGCCCGGTTCCGGCCAGGAACCTCTCGACGAGCCCCTCGGCCACCACGTAGACCTCGCCGCCCGCCTCGACCGCCGCGTACCGGAACTCCGGGTGGAGCGCCACCCCGAGGTTCGACGGGATCGTCCAGGGGGTCGTCGTCCAGATGACGAACGACACCTTCTTCCCGGCGAGCGACGGGTGGATCTTCTCCGGCGGGTCGGAGAAGGGGAACTTCACGAAGATGGAGGGGGAGGTGTGGTCGGCATATTCTACCTCTGCCTCCGCCAGGGCGGTTCTGCAGGTGACGCACCAGTAGACC
>MGPV01000019.1:26078-36688 GCA_001797615.1 Deltaproteobacteria bacterium GWC2_65_14 | reverse complement strand
CGGTAGACGGCCCCCGTCTCCACGAACCGGCCGAACTCCCGCAGGATCCCCGCCTCGTAGTCGAAGGTCATCGTCTTGTAGGGGTTCTCCCAGTCGCCCAGGACCCCGAGCCGCCGGAACTCCTCCCGCTGGATGTCGATGAATTTGGCCGCGTAGTCGCGGCAGAGGCGGCGCTTTTCCCCCGTGGTGATCGACTCCTTCCGGGCGCCCAGCCCCTTGTCCACCTGGTGCTCGATCGGCAGCCCGTGACAGTCCCACCCGGGGACATACTCCGCCCAGGCCCCGGACATGCCGCGGTACTTGACGATGATGTCCTTGAGGATCTTGTTCAGCGCGTGGCCGATGTGGATGTGACCGTTCGCGTAGGGGGGGCCGTCGTGGAGAACGAACTTCTCCCGCCCTTTCCGGTGCTCCACGATCCGCCGGTAAAGCCCTTCCTTCTCCCACCGGGCGAGGATCTCCGGCTCCCGCTGCGCCAGGTTCCCCCGCATCGGGAAGTCGGTCCGCGGGAGGTTCAGCGTGTCCTTGTAGTCCATATCCCTCGGGGCTCCAGGATGGAGGAAATCCCACTTTATACCATGGATTCCGGGTCCAGGGTATCCGGACCCGTCACCGGAAGAGATTTTCGAAGAACTCCAGGATCCCGCGGAACCCCCTCCGGAAGGTGTCCACGAGGGGGTGGGCCGGGTGGAGGGGGCAGCTCTCCGCGGGGGCCAGCCGGTCGGGGAACGCCTCGAGGAACCGCTGCGGGCAGGCGGAGGTGGCCAGGAGCCCGGACTCCGGGTCGATCTCGGCGATCGTGACGCCGGGGGGAACCGGAAAGGGGGCCGGCGCCCCGGAGGGGTAGATCTCCCGCAGGAAGCGGGACCAGATCCGGAGCGCGCCGGAGGCTCCCGTCAGCCCCGTGTCCCGCCCGGAGTCGAACCCGACCCAGACGGCGCAGACCACCTCCGGGGTGTAGCCGACGAACCAGGAGTCCCGGTTCCCGTCGGTGGTGCCGGTTTTCCCCGCGACGGGGAAGAGGATCCCCTCGTCCCGCGCCGATCGGCCGGTTCCCCGGTCCAGCACCCCTTCGAGCGCGTAGGTCACGAGGAACGCGGCGGCGGGGTCGACCGCCTCCTGCTGCCCGGGCTTCTCGACCGGGGCCGTCTCCCCGTCGGCCCCCACGACGGCCGCCAGCGGATACGGAGTGCGCCGGATCCCCCCCGAGGCCAGCGTCGCGTAGGCGCCGGCCAGCTCCAGCGGGGTGACCTCGAAGCTCCCGAGCGCGATGGAGGGAACGGGGGAGAGCGGGCTGGCGATCCCCGCGGCGCGGGCCTCCTCCACCACCCGGGGAAGCCCGACTCCCAGGGCGAGGCGCACCGCGGCGGTGTTCACCGATTCCTCGATCATCCTGCGGACCGTGACCATCCCGTAGAGTTTCCCCTCGAAGTTGGACGGCTCCCAGGGGCCGTCCGCCCCGGGAAGGGAGATCGGCTCGCCGGAAAGCTGGGAGGCCAGCGTGACCTCCCCCTTCCCCTTCACGGCGTCCTGCATCGCCGCGAGCAGGAGGAACGGCTTGAAGGCGCTCCCCGGCTGGCGCTTCGCGTCGGCCGCCCGGTTGAACTGGCTCTCCGCGTAGCTTTTCCCCCCCACCATGGCGGTGATCTCCCCGGTGCGCGGGTCCACCGCGACCAAGGCCGCCTGGAGCGGCTCCTCCGGCTCTCCCTTCGTTCCTCCGGAGGCGGGGACGATCCCCGACAGCCCCCGCGAGACGGCCCGCTCCGCGGCCCTCTGGTGGACCGGGTCGAGGGAGGTGTAGATCCGGTATCCGGTCCGGGAGAACTTGCCGCCGAAGCTCTCCTCGGCGACCCGCTCGATGTAGTCCGTGAAGTACTCCGCGAGGCGGGGCGGAAGGGGGCGCGGCCGCGTCCGGACCGGGAGCGCGCTTGCCTTGCGGAACCGCTCCTCCGGAATCATCCCGAGCGTCTTCATCCGGCCGAGGACCCAGTTGCGCCTCTCCCGCGCCGCGTCCGGAAAGCGGAGCGGGGAGTAGCGGTTGGGCGACCGGATGATCGCCGACACGAGGGCGCACTCCCCCAGGCTCAGCTCGCCGACCCCCTTGGAAAAATAGAAGCGGGCCGCCTCCTCCACGCCGTAGATCCCCCTCGAGCCCTCCTGACCGAAGTAGATCTTGTTCAGGTAGGCCTCGAGGATCTCCTCCTTGCGGAACCGGATCTCGAGCAGGATCGCCAGCTCGGCCTCCCGGATCTTCCGCCAGAGGGTGCGCCTGGGCGTCAGGAAGTAGTTCTTCGCGAGCTGCTGGGTGATGGTGGAGCCTCCCTGCACAATGCGCATCCTGCGCAGGTTCGTCCCCAGGGCGCGGAGGATCCCGCGGAAGTCGAGCCCGAAATGGGTGTAGAACCGGGAGTCCTCCGCGGCGAGCACGGCGTCCTGGAGCGCTTTCGGGATGGCCGCGAGCGGAACCAGCCGCCGCGATTCCATCCTGGGCCCGAGGATCCGGGTCACCTCCTCCGGCTCGAGAAGGATCTCCTCGACGGCGCCTCCGGATTCGGCAGCGAGGGAAACGATCCGGCGGTCGACGACCGCGGCTTCCCTCCGCAAGGCGGGGTACTCCCGGTCCCCGATCCGGAATCCGCGCGTGTACACCCGGAGCGTTCCTTCCTCCTCGGACCAGCTTCCCGGGGCCGGGGGTTTCCCCTCCACCTTCCGGTAGGAGAGGGCGCGCAGCCTCTCCTCGAGCCGCAGGTTTCCGAGGTCGTCCCCGGCGCGGACCGCCGTGGGCCGTCCGTAGAGGATCGAAGGGACCTCCCAGATGTTCCGGGAAAGCTCGTGCCCGACCTTGTAGTACAGGTAGCCGTACCGGAGCAGGAGAAGCCCCGCGAGGAGCAGGAGGAGGCGGCGGCGAGGACGGAGAAGGCCCATCATGTCCCGCCGGGCGTCTGCCCGCTCAGATCGTCCTTCCCGCGGCGGCGATGAACGGCCGCAGCGCCTCCATCACGGCCCGGAAGCGGGCGAAGGTCAGCGACTGCGGGCCGTCGGAGAGCGCCTTTTCCGGCGAGGGGTGGACCTCGATCATCAGTCCGTCCGCTCCCGCCGCGACCGCCGCGCAGGACATCGGCTGGACGTACTGCGAATGGCCGGTCCCGTGGGAGGGGTCGACGATGATCGGGAGGTGGGTCCTCTCCTGGAGGACGGGGACCGCCGAAAGGTCCAGCGTGTTGCGCGTCGAATCCTCGAAGGTCCGGATCCCGCGCTCGCAGAGGATCACCTTCCGGCTCCCCTCGGAGAGGCAGTATTCCGCGCTCATCAGGAATTCGGTGATGGTGGTCATCATCCCCCGCTTCAGCAGGATCGGCCGTTTCGACTTGCCGATCCGCTTCAGCAGGGAGAAGTTCTGCACGTTGCGAGCCCCGACCTGGAGGATGTCGGAATATTCCGCCACCAGTTCCACGTCCATCGGATTCATCACTTCGGTGACGACCGGCACCCCGGCGGCGTCCCCCGCCTTCCGGAGGTAGCGGAGCCCCCGCTTCTCGAGCCCCTGGAAGGCGTACGGGGAGGTGCGCGGCTTGAACGCCCCGCCGCGCAGCACATGCGCCCCGGCCGCCTTCACCGCCTTGGCCGTCTCGACCATCTGCCGCTCGCTCTCCACCGAGCAGGGGCCGGCGATGACCAGGAGCTGTTTCCCTCCCACGGAGACGCCGGGCGCCAGCCGGATCTCGGTCCGCTCCGGCTTCACCTCCCGGCTGGCGAGCTTGTAGGGCTTCAGGATCGGGACGACCCGCTCCACGCCGGAGAGCGACTCCAGAGACTGGAGGACGAACTTCCCCCGCTCGTCCCCGATGGCGCCGATGACGTTCCGGGTCTTCCCGTAGATCGTGTGGGGAGTGTACCCCAGGTCCCGGATCTTCCGGATGACGGCCCGGGTGTCCCGGGTCGATGCACCCGCCCGCATGACGATGATCATGAATATCTCCCCGCGCTCCCGCGTATACTGGTTTCGGAAAGAAACAATTATAGTCCCAAGCCCCTCTTTATTTCCAGCATGGGGGAGGGTACCCTGAACAGGATTCCCGCCGTCCGGCGGGAGGGAAGGAGGAACACGGGATGAGGAAAGCGGCATTGCTGTTTCTGGCCGGTCTGCTGTGCGCGGCCTTCGCGCAACCGGCGCAGGCGGACCGGTACGACCGGTACCGGGGAGACGCGCCGCCACCGAGGCGGGGGGCGGAGGTTCCTCCCCCGCGGCACGCGGTGCACGGGCAGACCTATTTCTTCGGGCACATCGGGCTGTTCGAACCGAACGACGATGATCCGACCCTTTCGGGGGGCGGACTGGGCGGCTACGACACGGGGGGGAGCTTCGACGTCGGCATCGGGTCCCGCGTTTCCCACAACCTGGCGATCGAGGGGACCTTCGGCATGTACGCCGCCGACCGGGGGTCCGATGAGGTCGCCGTCGTTCCGCTGACCTTCGGGGCGCGCCTGATCATACCCGCCCCGGTGATCGAGCCGTACATCGGCGCGGGGCTGGGGATCTACTTCGCAGGCCTGGAAGAGCCGGGAATCGACGATTCCGACACGACGATCGGGGGGTACGGTTCTCTCGGTCTGGATGCCTGGCTGAATCCGAGGACGGCGCTGAATTTCGAAGGGAAGTACCATTGGGTCGAGCCGACATTCAACGGGATCGACGTGGACGTCAGCGGCTGGACCTTAAGCCTCGGGGTGCGGATATCGTTCTGAGAACGGCAAGGCATCCCGATATGCCCCGGATCCTCCTCCTGGGAGGGTCCGGGGCCTACTCGCTCCCGGATGGGTCGCTCGGGCGCCGTCTCGGGACGCGTCGCGTCCGCACCCCGTACGGCACCTCCGCGCCGATCCATCTGTACGAACGGAAGGACTTCCGCTTCCTGTTTCTTTCCCGCCACGGCGAGCTCCGCTACGAGAAGACGGCCCCGTTTGTCAATTACCGGGCGAACATCTACGCGGCGAAGAAGCTGGGGGTGGAGCGGATCATCGCATGGTCCGGGCCGGGGATCCTCTCGAAGGCATACCGCCCCGGGGACCTCGCGCTCCCCGACGACCTGCTCGACTTCACCCGGAGCCGCCCTTCCACCTTCTACGAGGGGAAGGGGATCGGCTTCCTCCGCCAGTTCCCCGTCTTCTGCGAGTCGATCCGCTGCGCCCTCCGGGAGGCCTGGGGGAACGTGAAACGGCGGGAGGGGATCCGGCTGCACCGGTCCGGCACCTACGCCTGCACGGAGGGGCCCCGGCTGGAGACCCCCGCCGAGATCCGGTTCCACGCTGCGGCCGGCGCCGATATGGTGGGGATGACTCTCTGCCCGGAGGCTTTTCTCGCCCGCGAGCTGGAGATCTGCTACGCGCCGGTGGCCTACCTGACCAACTTCGCGGAAGGGGTCCGGCCGATGCCCTACCGAAAGGGGGCGCTCTTCGAGGGGATGCTCGCCGTCTCCGGGGAGGAGAAGGTGGAGCGGACAAAGAACGCGATCCCGGCGCTGGCGATTTCCGCGGCGCGGCGGCTCGCCGGGCGCGAAAGGGATTGCCCCTGCTCCGTATCGATGGAAAGATACCGGAAGGCGGGGCGGATCGGCCCGGATTTCCGGAAGTGGGTGTCGGTCCCCCGAAGGAGGGGCGGGTGAAGCTCCGGGAGGACCAGATCCAGCAGGTCTGCCGGACGATCCTCTCCCGGTGGAAGGCGAAGGGGAGGATCCGGCCGAAGGTGCCGGACGCGGTGCTTCTCGAGAAGATGATCGGGGAGCTCGTGGAGGATTTCCGCCGGGAGGAGGCGCTCGACCGGGAGGTCGAGGGGCTCCTGGACAGGCACAGCCGGGAGATGGCGGACTCCCGGGCCGATTCCCGCGTCCTGTTCCAGAAGATCAAGGGCCGGCTGGCGCACGAGCGCAAGATCGTCTTGTAGGAGGATCCCGTGCGTCTGACCGAGGACCGCATCTCCCACCTGGCCCGCAGGGTCATCGACCGACTCTACAAGGACGACCTCGCCGATTTCCCCGACGAGGGGATGGCGCTCCGCGAGGCCAAGGGCGCCTTCGCCGACTACGTCCGCGCGGAGGACGAGATCGACACCTTCGTCCGCCGGAAGATCGCCGGTCTCTCCCGCCGCGTCCCGGAAGGAGGGCGGGAGTGGGACATCCTCTACCGGAAATACTTCGAGGAGGAGATGGCGAAGAAAAAAATGTAACCATCCGGTTAGCAAGGCATTTCTTCTTTTTCGGTTTCCCTCTTGACACCGATTTCCCTCGGGGTTATAGTCTCTGTTAGCACTCGTCCTTGTTGAGTGCTAACAGCCGTAAGGCATTCATTCTATACTCTATTTCTTAAAGGAGGAGGCACCATGAAGGTCAGGCCGTTGCAGGACAGGATTCTGATCAAGCGCGTGGAGGAGGAGAACAAGACCAAGGGAGGGATCATCATCCCCGACTCCGCAAAGGAGAAGCCGCAGGAAGGGCTGGTGGTCGCCGTGGGGCCGGGCAAGGTGACCGATACGGGGACCCGGGTCGCCCCCGAGGTGAAGGCGGGGGACAAGATCCTGTTCGGCAAGTATTCCGGGACGGACATCAAGATCGATGGCGAAGAGCATCTGATTCTCCGGGAGGAAGACGTCCTCGCGGTGATCCAGAAGAAATAACCACCCTGCGGAAAAAGGAACAATAAAAAGGAGGAAGGTAAAGATGGCAAAGCAACTGAAGTTCGACACGGACGCCCGCGCCGCGATCAAGATCGGCGTGGACATCCTCACCGACGCCGTCAAGGTGACGCTGGGGCCTCGTGGACGGAACGTGATCATCGAGAAGTCTTTCGGCTCACCGCTTGTCACCAAGGACGGGGTTACAGTCGCGAAAGAAGTGGAGCTGTCGGACAGATACGAGAACATGGGCGCCCAGATGGTGAAGGAGGTCGCCTCCAAGACGAGCGACGTCGCCGGTGACGGGACGACGACCGCAACCATTCTGGCGCAGGCGATCTACCGGGAGGGCTCGAAGCTCGTGGCCGCCGGATACAACCCGATGGACCTCAAGCGCGGCGTCGAAAAGGCGGTCGAGGCGATCGCGACGGAGCTCAAGAAGATGTCGAAGCCGACCAAGGACCCGAAGGAGATCGCGCAGGTGGGGACGATCTCGGCGAACAACGACGAGACGATCGGCAACATCATCTCCGAGGCGATGTCCAAGGTGGGAAAGGAAGGGGTCATCACCGTCGAGGAGGCCAAGGGGATGGAGACGACCCTCGAAATTGTCGAGGGGATGCAGTTCGACCGCGGCTACCTCTCCCCCTACTTCGTCACCGACCCGGAGCGGATGGAGGTCATCCTCGAGGACCCCTACATCCTGATCCATGAAAAGAAGATCTCCAACATGAAGGACCTGCTGCCCCTCCTCGAGCAGATCGCCCGTTCGGGCAAGCCGCTCCTCATCGTGGCGGAAGAGGTCGAGGGGGAGGCGCTGGCCACCCTGGTCGTCAACAAGTTGCGCGGGACGCTCCACTGCTGCGCGGTGAAGGCCCCCGGTTTCGGCGATCGCCGGAAGGCGATGCTGGAGGACATCGGGGTTCTGACCGGCGGGAAGGCGATCGCCGAGGAGATGGGGGTCAAGCTCGAGGCGGTCCAGCTGACCGACCTCGGCCGGGCCAAGCGGGTCGTCATCGACAAGGACAACACCACGATCATCGACGGGGCCGGCAAGAAGGCCGACATCGAGGGCCGCGTGAAGCAGATCCGGGCGCAGGTCGAGGAGACCACCTCGGACTACGACAAGGAGAAGCTGCAGGAGCGGCTGGCCAAGCTGGTCGGGGGAGTCGCCGTCGTGAACGTCGGGGCGGCCACCGAGAGCGAGATGAAGGAGAAGAAGGCGCGCGTCGAGGACGCACTCCACGCGACCCGCGCAGCGGTGGAGGAGGGGATCATTGCCGGCGGCGGCGTCGCCTACATCCGGGCGGCCAAGGTTCTGGACGGCATGAAGCTCGAACACGACCAGCAGGCCGGCGTCGATATCGTCCGGAAGGCTCTGTTCGAGCCGGCGAAGCAGATCGCGATCAACGCCGGCCAGGACGGCGGCGTGGTCGTGGACAAGATCAAGAACGGAAAGGGGAACTTCGGCTTCAACGCGGCCACCGAGAAGTTCGAGGACCTGATTGCCGCCGGGATCCTCGACCCGACGAAGGTCGCGCGGGTCGCCCTGCAGAACGCGGCTTCCGTCGCGGGGCTCATGATCACCACGGAGTGCGCGATCGCCGAGAAGCCGGAAGAGAAGGAGAAGATGCCGCCGATGCCTCCGGGCGGCGGCGGCGGGATGTATTAACAACGGGTATAATGAACGTCCGATAACGACAGAGGGGGCCGGGCGACCGGCCCCCTTTTTTGAAGGAGAAGGTCCCGTGCCTATTTACGAATACCAGTGCAGGAAGTGCCACGGAGTGACGGAAAAGATCCAGGGGATGCAGGACCCACCTCTCAAACGTTGCCCCTCGTGCAGGGGGAAGCTCGAGAAGATGATGTCGCCGGGAGCCTTTGTCCTCAAGGGGACCGGTTTTTACGCGACCGACTATGCGGCCAAGGGGAACGGCAGGGGCGTCGGCCAGGGGAAGGACGAGGCCAAGGCTCCGGCCTGCGCCGCTTCCGGCGAGCCCGCATCCCCCGCCTGCGCCGGGTGCCCGAAAGCGGAGTAGACATGCCGGCCCAGCTCATCGACGGAAAGGCCATTGCGCAGGCCGTCAGGACCGAGGTCAAGGGGAAGGTGGAGGAGTTTTCCGGAAGGACCGGGGTCCTCCCCTGCCTGGCGACCGTGCTCGTCGGCGACGACGCCGCCTCCGCCGTGTATGTCCGGAACAAGGGAAAGGCCTGCCGGGAGGTCGGGATGCTCTCCCGCCAGATGAACTTTCCCGCCTCCACCTCCCAGGAGGAGCTCCTGGACATCGTCGCGGGGCTGAATGCGGACGCCGCGGTCCACGGGATCCTCGTCCAGCTGCCCCTCCCCGACCGGATCGACGAGACCCGCATCCTCGAGTCGATCGACCCCGCGAAGGACGTCGACGGTTTCCACCCGGTAAACGCCGGGCGCCTGTTGACCGGGCAGCCCTCCTTCGTCCCCTGTACCCCCCTGGGTATCCTCCGGATGCTCGACCACGAGGGCGTGGAGCTCAAGGGGAAGCATGCCGTCGTCGTCGGCCGGAGCAACATCGTCGGGAAGCCGGTCGCGCTGCTCCTTCTCTCCCGGCACGCGACGGTGACGATCTGCCATTCCCGGACGAGGGATCTCCCCGGCGTGGTCCGGGGCGCCGACGTCGTGGTGGCGGCGGTCGGGAAGGCGGAGATGGTCCGCGGTTCCTGGCTCGCACCCGGCTCCGTGGTGATCGACGTGGGGATCAACCGCCTCCCGGACGGGCGGCTCGTCGGCGACGTGGCGTTCGGGGAGGCGATGGAGGTCGCCGGGAAGGTCACGCCGGTCCCCGGCGGGGTCGGTCCGATGACGATCGCCATGCTGCTCCAAAACACGCTGGAAGCGGCGGCCCGCCGGGCCGCGGCGACCCTCCCCTGAGTCTCCCCGCGGACCGCAGATACGCCCGCACCCACGTGTGGGCCCGACTCGAGCCGGCGGGCGTGCGCGTGGGGTTCACCCACATTCCCTGCTCCTTCCTCGGCGACGTCGTGTATGTCGAGCTCCCCCCCCCGGGGACCGATGTGGAGGCGGGAGAGCCGGTCGGGCTCGTGGAGTCCTCCACGGCGGTCTGCGAGGTCGTCTCGCCGGTTTCCGGGGTCGTCGCGGAGGTGAACCCCGCGCTGGAGGGCTCCCCGGAGCGGATCACCGCCGAGCCGTTCGGGGAAGGGTGGCTGCTGGTCATCCGGCCGTCCGGTACGGGGGCGACGGATGCCCTGCTCGGGCCGGAGGAGTACGGGGAATACGCCGCGAAGGAACGGTAGGACTACCGGATCCGGAGCGAGTGCATCTCGTAGATGAAGTGGGCCCGGATCTTCAGGTCCGGGATCCCGTACTGCGCCGGGATCGGGTCGTAGGGGGCCGCCTTCCGGATGGCGCCGAGCGCCTCGTCGTCCAGGATCCTTTGGCCGGAGCTGCGGACGAGCGTGACGCCGGCGAGCTTCCCGTTCCTGCCGATGACGAACTCCACGACCAGGTTCCCCTGGACCCCCGCGACCTGCGCGTCGTACGGGTATTGCCACACCAGCTCGATCTTCCGCTTGATCCCCGCGAAGTAGGAGATGTACTGGATCTCCGGGGCGTTCAGGGAGGTCAGGTGCGCCCCCCCCCGCTCCTCCGCGATCTCCCCCTTCTCGGCGGCCTTCCCCCCGGTTCCCGCGGCGGTCCCCCTGGAGGATTCCTGCCCGCGCCCCGCGCCGGGATCTTTCCGGGCCAGCACCATCTTCCCCAGCGAAGGGGTCAGGTCCCGGAGCGACCGGGGTTCCTCCGTCTTCCCCGTCTCGAGGGCCCGTAAGGGCTCCCTCTCCGCAGTTTCCCGTGCGACCTCCGCCTGCTCCCGCGCCTTCGACGGGGGGACGACGGGGAATTCCCTCTCCGGAGGAAGTTCCGGGTTCACCGGGAGGTCCGGAACCCGTC
>MGPV01000019.1:16914-26035 GCA_001797615.1 Deltaproteobacteria bacterium GWC2_65_14 | reverse complement strand
GGGGGGGACGGGATCCCTGGACGATCCCGGGGCGGGGGGGGAGGAAGTCGGTCGAGCGGGGGAGGTCGGCCAGATCCACCACCATCACGTCCCCGGTGGTCCGTTCCGGCAGCGGGATCGTGAAGGCGAGCGCCATCAACGCCACGTGAAAGAGGATGGAGAGGACCAGATAGTATTTCAGGATGCGGCCGGAGAGCATAACCATATAATATATCCGACGTCCGTCGGCCCCTCTTTTCAAATTGCGCGGGGACCGCTATCCTGAAAGCAGACACGCGGGCCCCAAGGAGCGTTCCCGATTATCCCCCTGAAAGACACCATCCCGTCCTCCCGCACCCCGGTTGTCACCTACGCGCTGATCGGGGGCAACACCGTCATGTTCCTGTACCAGCTGTCGCTCGGTCAAGGCGTCACCGATTTTCTCTATGCCTACGGGCTCATCCCCTTCCGGTACCTTCAGATGTTCCCCGGCGACCCGATGGAGCTCATGACCCCCCTGTTCGCCATGTTCCTTCACGGAGGGTGGCTCCATCTCCTCGGGAACATGCTCTACCTCTACATCTTCGGCGACAACGTGGAGGACATGCTGGGGCGCGGCCGGTTCCTCCTCTTCTACCTGTTGTGCGGCGCCGTCTCCTTTCTCGCCCAGATCCTGCTGCAGCACAACTCCATGGTCCCGAACGTCGGGGCCTCGGGAGCGATCGCCGGCGTGCTCGGCGCCTACATGCTCCTCTTCCCCCGGGCGCGGGTCGTGACCCTGCTTCCGCTGTTCCTCTTTTTCCCGGTCGTCGAGATCCCCGCCGTCTTCTTCCTGGGGATCTGGTTCCTCATGCAGTTCTTCAGCGCCGCCTCCTCCCTGGGGCGCACGGACGCGCTGTCCGGGGGTGTCGCATGGTGGGCCCATATCGGCGGGTTCGTCGCGGGGATGCTCCTGCTGAGGCTCTTGCTCCCCCGCGGCGCGGCGAAGCGGCCCTCCGTGGTCCGATAGTCCGCCAGCGCTTGAAAATCAAGGCGTCGCGGTCCGCGGAGCGCGGGAAAAATGGCTTGACACTTTTCACCCTTTCGGCATTTACTGAATCAGTTTGTTCGAGGGTCGTCGGATTGCTGCGCACCCGGTTGCGCGGAGACATACCATAAAAGGACAGGAGGGGATGCAATGACGAAGGCGGAACTGGTTGCATCGATGGCGGGGGCGGCGGGGATCAGCAAGGCGGCTGCCGAGAAGGCGCTCAACGGCTTCATCGACGCCATCAAGAAGTCCCTGAAGAAGGGGAGCAAGGTAGCTCTGACCGGGTTTGGAACCTTCGGCGTGAGCAACCGGAAGGCCAGGATGGGACGCAATCCCCAGACCGGAGCGGCGATCAAGATCAAGGCCGCAAAGGTCCCCAAGTTCTCCGCCGGGAAGTCGCTCAAGCAGGCGGTCGGCGGGAAGAAGTAGACAGTCGACGGGCCTTTCAGGAAGGCGCACATCACGGCAAGCCCCGGCCCGCGTGAATCGCGGCCGGGGTTTTTTTTCGGAGGAGCATGTTCGCCAGGATCCTGCTACCGACCGATTTCTCGGAATGCTCCGCCGCGGCCGCCGGGGCGGCGCGCCTGTTGGCGGAACGGTTCGGCGGAAGGATCCTCGTGCTCCATGTGCTCGACGAAGCGGTCGCGGCGGACCCGATGTTCCGGGGCGAGCTTCCCCTTGAGACGGTACGGATCCGGATGGAAACCTTCGCCCACGAGAGCATGGACGCCTTCCTGGCGGGCCACTTCGCCGGATTCGAGAATTTCGACACGATGTTCGCCATGGGGATCCCGCACCGGGAGATCGTCCGGAACGCCCGGGAGGCCTCGTCCGACCTGATCGTGATCGGCACCCACGGGCGCACCGGTGTGGAGCATGTCCTGTTCGGCAGCACGGCGGAGAAGGTCGTCCGGATGGCGCCGTGCCCCGTCCTGACCGTCCGGCAGGCGGGCAGGCCCTTCGTGCGTCCGGACCATCCGAGCCTGGGAGGGATCGACCCATGACCACGATCATCGACGTCCATGGAAGGCAGGTGCTGGACTCCCGGGGGAACCCGACGGTCGAGGTGGAGGTGACCCTCGAGTCCGGCGCCGAGGGACGAGCGATCGTCCCCTCGGGGGCCTCCACCGGGACCCGGGAGGCGGTGGAGCTCCGGGACGGGGATTCGAAGCGGTACCTCGGCAAGGGGGTGGAGAAGGCGGTCCGGAACGTGAACCGGGTGATCGCCCCGAAGGTCGTCGGATTCGACGCTACCGAGCAGGCGTTCCTCGACGGGATGCTGATCGAGCTGGACGGGACCCCGAACAAGCGGAAGCTGGGGGCGAACGCGATCCTCGGGGTGTCCATGGCGGTCGCCCGGGCCGCGGCGCAGGCCTGCGGCCTGCCTCTGTATCAGTATCTCGGGGGAGTCGGGGGGCGGACCCTTCCCGTCCCGATGATGAACATCCTCAACGGCGGCTCCCACGCGGACAACAATGTCGACATCCAGGAGTTCATGGTGATGCCGGTCGGCGCGAAGTCCTTCTCCGAGGCGCTCCGGATGGGGGTGGAGACCTTCCACCATCTCAAGAAGGTCCTGAAGGGGAAGGGGCTGAACACCAACGTCGGGGACGAGGGGGGATTCGCGCCGCGCCTCAAGTCGAACGCGGAGGCGATCGAGGTGATCCTCGAGGCGATCGGGAAAGCGGGCTACCGGGCGGGGCGGGACATCGGGATCGCCCTTGACGCGGCGGCCTCGGAGTTCCACGAGAAGGGGAAGTATCACTTCCGGAAATCGGACGGTTCCCGGCGCGACCGCGAGGGGATGGTGAAATTCTACGAGGGGCTCTGCCGCCAGTACCCGATCCTGTCGATCGAGGACGGGTTCGCCGAAAACGACTGGAAGGGGTGGAAGCTCTTCACGGAGGCGATGGGGGAAAGGATCCAGATCGTGGGGGACGACGTGTTCGTGACGAACCCGGCGATCCTGCGGAAGGGGATCGAACAGGGGATCGCGAACTCCATCCTCATCAAGCTGAACCAGATCGGGACGGTCACCGAGACGATCGAGGCGGTCGAGACGGCGAAGCGGGCCGGATGGACCGCCGTGGTCTCCCACCGCTCCGGGGAGACCGAGGACAGCACCATCGCCGATCTCACGGTCGGGTTGAACACCGGCCAGATCAAGACCGGCTCCGCCTCCCGGACCGACCGGATGGCGAAGTACAATCAACTGTTGCGGATCGAGGAGGAGCTGGGCCCCGCGGGGCGGTTCCCGGGCAAGGGTGTGTTCTATACTACCTGATATGAAACGGAGATTGATCGCCTTAATCGTGCTCGACGGATGGGGATACCGGGAGGAGCGGGAGGCCAACGCGGTGGCGCTGGCGAAGACCCCGTTCTTCGACCGGCTCTGGGAAGAGTTCCCCCGCACGCTGATCCACGCCTCCGAAGAGCGGGTCGGGCTTCCCGCCGGGCAGATGGGGAACTCCGAGGTCGGCCACCTGAACCTCGGGGCGGGTCGGGTTGTCTATCAGGATCTCGTGCGGATCTCGAAGGCGATCCGGACCGGGGAGTTCTTCCGGAACCCGGTGCTGGGAAAGGCGATGGACACGGCCCGGGACCGGAAGCGGGCGCTCCATCTTGTCGGCCTGCTCTCGGACGGCGGAGTCCACTCGCTGGATACCCACCTGGTCGCCCTCCTGGAGATGGCGAAAGAGCGGGGGTTGTCCTCCGTTTTCGTCCACCCCATCCTGGACGGGCGGGACACCCCGCCCACCAGCGGGGTGCACCACCTCAAGCGCCTGCTCGCGGAGGCCGGGAGGATCGGGGTGGGCGAGGTCGCCACGCTGGTGGGGCGGTACTACGCCATGGACCGGGACAACCGGTGGGAGCGGACCGAACGGGCCTACCGCGCCTTCGTGCGGGGGGAGGGGGGGGACGGGAGCGATCCCGTCGCCGCGGTGTCCGCTTCCTACGCCGCGGGAAAGACGGACGAGTTCGTCGAGCCGGTGGTCTTCCGGAAAAACGGGCGTCCCGTGGGGAGCATCTCCGCCGGCGACTCGGTCCTCTTCTTCAATTTTCGTGCGGACCGGGCGAGGCAGATCACCCGGGCGCTCACGGAGGAGGCGTTCGACCGGTTCCCCCGCCCGGAGCGGCTCGATCTGTCCTACTCCTGCATGACCGAGTACGACGAGCGCTTCGGCCTTCCCGCCGCCTTCGACCCGCAGACGATGGAGAACCTGCTCGTGAACATCTTCGCGGAGCGGGGGATCCGGAACCTGCGGATGTCCGAGACGGAGAAGTATGCCCACGTGACCTATTTCTTCAACGGGGGGGTCGAGAAGGAATTCCCGGGGGAATCGCGGATCCTGATCCCCTCCCCCTCGGTGCCGACCTACGACCTGCAGCCCGAGATGAGCGCTTTCGAGTTGGGGCAGCGGGCGGCGGCGGAAGTCGGGTCCGGGAACCATGACGTGCTGATCCTGAACTTCGCGAACGGGGACATGGTGGGGCATACCGGGATCCTCTCCGCCGCGATCCGGGCGATCGAGGCGGTCGACGCGAACCTGCGGATTGTGGTAGAGAAGATCTGGGAGATCGGGGGCGCCGCGCTGGTCACGGCGGACCACGGGAACGCCGAGACGATGGTCGACCCCGCGACCGGGGAGCCCCACACGGCGCACACGACGAACCGGGTTCCCCTGATCCTGGCCGACCCCGCGGGGAAGGGGACCGTGCTCCGGGAGGACCGGGCGCTCGAGGACCTGGCACCCACGATCCTGGGAATGCTGGGAATCCCTCCGCTGCCCGGAATGACCGGAGAGGACGTCCGGAAGCGGTAGGCGGAAGGAAGAGGGCCGATGCAGAAGACGATCCTCGTCATCAGCAACGAGGCGAACGTCCGGGATATGCTGGCCCACACCTTCTCGGAGGGCGGGCTCCGGGTCTCCCTGGCCGGCTCGGGCGAGGAGGCGGCCAAGATCGCCTCGAACAGCGCCCTGGACTGGGTGCTGTGCGAGCTCTTCCTTCCCGACTGCTCGGGGGTGGAGCTGAAGCGGCGGCTGCTCCGCATCTCCCCGAAGACCCGCGTGATCGTCACCTCCTCCTTCTCGATCATCCGGAGCTCGGACGATGTTCTCCGGTTCGGGTCCTCCGACTTCATCGTCGAACAGCGGGAGCTGCTCGACCTGATCCTCGCCGCGGGAGAGGAACGGGCCCCGGTGGCCGTCCCGGTGACGGACGACCGCCTGAAGCGGTGCCTGATCGACACGATCGACGTCCTCGTGGGGCTGCTCGAGGTGAACGACCCCTTCTTCGGCGGGAACAGCCACATCACGATGGAGTATGCCCGGTCGGTCGCCGAGGAGATGAAACTCACCCAGGAGATGGTGGACGAGATCGTGCTGGCCTCCCTGCTCCACGACATCGGCCGGGTCGGGATCAAGAGCGAGATCCTGAGGGAGAAGAAGGAGCTCTCCGAGGATGAGTTCAACACGATCAAGTCCCACTGCGACAACGGGGCCAAGATCCTGGAGACGATCGATTTCCCCTGGAAGATCCGTCCGATCATCATCCACCACCACGAGCGGTACGACGGGAAGGGGTACCCCAGCGGGCTGAAGGGGCGGGAGATCCCGGTGGGGGCCCGGATCCTGGCCGTGGTCGACGCCTTCGCCGCGATGACCGCGAACCGGCCGTACCGGCGCAGCGTCACGAAGGAGGAGGCGATCGGGGAGCTCCACAAGAATGTGGGGACGCAGTTCGACCCCGAGATCGTGGAGGTCTTCACCGCGGTGGTGGAGAAGCACTACTCGTTCCGAGGGATCGGGTCCAAGCCCAAGATCCTCATGGTCGACGACGAGGTGGACTACCTCACCCTCCTCAAGCTGAAGCTGGTGAACGAGGGGTTCGACGTGCTCGCCGCCGACAACGGCAAGGACGCCCTGGACCTTCTCCTGAGGGAGAGGCCGGATCTTGTGGTATCCGACGTCGTGATGCCGGAGATGGACGGTCTCTCCCTCTTCCGGACGATGCGGCAGACCGCGGAGATCGCGGAGACCCCGTTCATCTTCCTCTCCGGGAAGAGCGAGACCCAGATGAAGGTGGAGGCGCTCCACCTGGGGGCGGAGGACTTCCTGGTGAAGCCGGTGGACCTGAAGGAGCTGGGGGCACGGATCCGGAACATCATCCGCCGGGACGTCAAGCGCAGGAGGGGGACCCTTGCGGGAGCGGTGAACCCGGGGGTGGTCGGCGACCTGAAGAACCTCGGGATCCCGGATATCGTCCAGACCCTCCACCTCGGTCTGAAGACCGCCTGTGTAACCATTCACGCGGGTACGAAGGAGGAGGGTCGGATCTATTTCTCGAACGGCAGGATCTGCCACTGCCGGACCGGAAAGTTGATCGGCGAGGAGGCGTTCTACCGGATCCTCCGGCACACGGAGGGGCCGTTCGTGATCGCTCACGGGCAAACGACGAAGGAGCGCACCGTCGACATGGACGAGATGCAGCTGATCCTCGAGGGGTTCCGGCGGATCGACGAGGAGAAGAAGGAAAAGACTTCCTGATGTCACTATTCCAGAAGAATCGGAGAAAAAAGGAGAGGAAGGCCCGTATGGCCCAGGTCGTGTTCACGGTGCAGAGCGGCAAGAGTCCCCGGAGGATCTCCTCCCCGGTCAACGCGACCGCGAAAGATTTCTCATCGATGGGGATGTCGGTGGTCACCCCCAAGATCGCCCCCGACGGGATCCACGTCATGTACGATACGCTGATGACCACGCGCAACCGGGTGGACGCCACGGTGTTTCCCGAGGGGGGATCCCCGTTTCGGGTCTCCGGAAAGGTCGTCTGGTTCCGCGGTGCCGAGGAGCCGGCGGGGTCGTACATCTTCGGGATGCAGTTCGACCAGCCGTCGGCCGAACTCCAGGAGTGGCTCTTCCTCGAATAACCGCCGCCCGGAATTTTTATCTCCGCTCATCCCCCCTCCTTCGGCTGGCTCCGCCCGCGTTGCGCCCCGTCCCGAGGGCGCCCGTGACTGCGGCACCCGTCGGCCAGGGTCCCGCTCCGGTATATGACGCGTCGATGCGCCCTGCCTCCGGGGCCCGGGGGCGTTTTCGCTTGTCATGGGGAAATATTCGTATATACTGTGGAATTCGGAAAAGAGGCTCGCCATCGACGTGCGAGAGTGGCGGAATGGCAGACGCGCCGGATTTAGGATCCGGTGGGCAACCGTGAGGGTTCAAATCCCTCCTCTCGCACCAACCTATCGAGACCTGGAACAGAAGGCACGGGAGAGCGAAACGAGATGAAGAGCAGCGTGGAAGCGGTCAGTGGAGTCGAGAAGCGGATCCGGGTGGAGGTGCCCGCGGACGAGGTCGCCCGGCGGATCGAGGAGGGGTATGTCGAGATCCGGAGGATCGCCCCCATCCGGGGGTTCCGGAAGGGGAAAGCCCCCATGTCGATGGTGAAGCGGGCCTTCCGGGAGTCGGTCGAGGCGGACGTGGCCGAGCACCTGGTCCGGGAATCGATCGCCGAGGCGGTCCGGGAGAACCAGCTGAAGGTGCTCTCCCTCCCGAAGATCGACGGCGCGGAGCTGAAGGAGGGGGAACAGTTCGTGTTCACCGCGACGGTCGAGGTCGTTCCCGAGGTCTCCCCGGAGGGGTACCGGGGACTCCCCGTCGTGAAGGAGAGGGCGGAGGTCCGGGACGAGGATGTGGAGGGCGCCATCCTCCGGCTGCGGGAGTCGTTCGCGCGGTTCCACGCCGTGGAGGACCGGGGGGCCGCGGCGCAGGACCTGGTGGAGTTCGGCTTCACCGCCTCCTCCGGCGGGGAGATTCTCGAGACGCGGGAATCCGCGACCTCGATCCTCGAGACCGGAGCCCCCTTCGGGAAGGAGTTCGAGGCCGGCCTGGAGGGGGGACGCGCCGGGGAGGAGCGGAAGATCGAGGTGGAGTTCCCGGGGGATTTCCCCGATGCGCGATATGCAGGGAAAAAGGTTTCCTTCGAGGTGAAGATCCACTCCGTCCGGGGGAAGCGGCTTCCGGAGTTGGACGACGAATTCGCGAAGAACTTCACCGACCTTGACGGGATCGACGACCTGCGGGGGAAGATGCGGGAGCGGCTGCGGCAGGAGGCGGAGGAGAGTGCGCGGCTCCGGGGGGAGGAGGATATCCGGAAGGGGCTGGTGGAGAAAAACGCCTTCGAGGTCCCCAAAACCCTGGTGGACCGGCAGATCCTCGAGATGATCCAGGACACGGCGAACCGCCTGGCGTCGCAGGGAGTCGACCTAAAGAAAGTGAACATGGATTTCGATAAGATGAAGGAGCGGTTCGCCCCGAACGCCGAGCGGGCGGTCCGCGTCTCTCTCCTGATCTCCGCGATCGCGGAGAAGGAGAACCTCGACGTGCCGTTCTCGGAGATCGAGGCGGAGATGCGGGCGATGGCCGCGGCGGCCGGGATGGAGTACGAAAAGATCCGGGAGCACTACGGCGATGAGGCGCGGATGGACGAGCTGCGCAGCCGGCTGCTGGGACGGAAGGTGATGGCGTTCCTGCTCGAGCACGCCGAGGTGAAGGAGGAGGTGGCGGGGTGACCCTCATTCCGATCGTGGTGGAGCAGACCAGCCGGGGAGAGCGCTCCTTCGATATCTATTCCCGGCTGCTGAAGGACCGGATCGTCTTCATCGGCAGCGGGATCGACGACGACGTGGCGAACGTGGTGATCGCCCAGCTTCTCTTCCTGGAGGCGGAGGATCCGGACAAGGACATCAACATCTATATCAACTCCCCGGGGGGATACGTCACCGCGGGGATGGCGGTCTACGACACCATGCAGTTCATCAAGCCTCCCGTGGCGACCGTCTGCATCGGCCAGGCCGCCTCGATGGCCGCATTGCTCCTCTCCGGGGGGGCCGAAGGGAAGCGGACCGCCCTACCGAACGCCCGGATCCTGATCCACCAGCCGATGGGGGGCGCCCGGGGGCAGGCCACCGAGATCGAGATCCATGCCAGGGAGATTCTCCGGATGCGGGAAGAGCTGAACCGGATCCTGTCCCGGCACACGAAACAGCCGCTCTCCCGGATCGCGGCGGACACGGAGCGGGACTTTTTCATGTCGGCGGAGCAGGCGAAG
>MGPV01000019.1:0-16908 GCA_001797615.1 Deltaproteobacteria bacterium GWC2_65_14 | reverse complement strand
GGTATAATCGATAACGTGGTCGACAAGAGGGCGGCGGCGACCCGGCCTCTGGTCGACTGACGGAGGGGGAATTGACCAGAAAAGTCAACGACAAGGCGAATCTTCTGGTGTGCTCGTTCTGCGGTAAGGCGCAGAACGAGGTCCGCAAGCTGATTGCCGGGCCGACCGTGTACATCTGCGACGAGTGCGTCGAGCTGTGCAACGACATCATCACCGAGGATTACGAGGTCGAGGATTCCCTCGAGGAGAAGCGCCGCCGGCTCCCCAAGCCCGCGGAGCTCAAGAAAATCCTCGACGAGTACGTGATCGGGCAGGACCGTGCGAAGAAGATCCTCTCCGTGGCGGTCTACAACCACTACAAGCGGGTCGAGTCGCGGGCGGGAGACGGGATCGAGCTCCAGAAATCGAACATCCTCCTCCTCGGGCCCACCGGCAGCGGGAAGACGCTCCTGGCGCAGACGCTGGCCAGGATCCTGAACGTTCCCTTCACGATCGCCGACGCGACCACCCTCACCGAGGCGGGATACGTCGGGGAGGACGTCGAGAACATCATCCTCTCCCTCCTCCAGGCGGCCGACTACGACGTGGAAAAGGCGCAGAAGGGGATCGTCTACATCGACGAGATCGACAAGATCGCGCGCAAGTCGGAGAACCCCTCGATCACGCGGGACGTCTCCGGCGAGGGGGTCCAGCAGGCGCTGCTGAAGATCCTCGAGGGGACGGTAGCGAACGTCCCCCCGAAGGGGGGGCGCAAGCACCCGCAGCAGGACTTCATCAAGGTGGACACGAGCAACATCCTGTTCCTCTGCGGCGGTGCCTTCATCGGGCTCGACGGGATCGTCGAGCGCCGGACCACGAAGAAGATGATGGGTTTCGGCGCCGACATCGTGTCGCGCTCCGAGAAGAACATCGGCAAGCTCCTCGAGGCGGTCCAGCCCGAGGACCTGATCCGGTTCGGCCTCATCCCCGAGTTCGTCGGGAGGCTCCCGGTCCTGGCGAGCCTCCACGAGCTCGACGAGGACGCGCTCGTGCAGATCCTCACCCGGCCGAAGAACGCGCTCGTGCGCCAGTACCAGCGTCTCTTCGAGTTCGAGAACGTCAAGCTCGAGTTCTCCGAGGGGGCCCTCCAATCGATCTCCCGCCAGGCGATCGAGCGGAAGGCCGGCGCCCGGGGGCTACGGTCTATCCTCGAGAACATCATGCTCGACGTGATGTACGAGATCCCTTCCCAGAGCAACATCAAGAAATGCATCATTTCCGAGGACGTGGCCAGCGGAAAGGTGCCCCCGGAAGTCGTGCTGGGAAAGAAGGCCGAACTGGCGTAGGCCCCGCCTCGAACCGGAGGGATCATGGAAGACCGGAAACGGATCCTGCCGCTTCTGCCGCTGCGCGACATCGTCGTGTTCCCCCACATGGTGGTGCCGCTCTTCATCGGGCGGGACCGGTCGATCGCGGCGCTCGACGCCGCGCTTTCCCAGGACCGGCTCATCTTCCTCGCCGCCCAGATGGACGCCTCCACGAACGACCCGAGGGAGGAGGATATCCACCCGGTCGGGACCGTGGCGCACATCATCCAGATCCTCCGCCTCCCGGACGGGACGGTGAAGGTCCTCGTGGACGGAAGGTTCCGCGCGAAGGTCTGCCACTTCCTCCCCAACGACCGGTTCTTCCAGGTGACCGTGGAGGAGTCCCCCGTCGAGCGGGTCGGCGGGGCCCACGCCGCGGCGCTGGTGCGCAATGTCCTCTCCTCCTTCGAGAACTACGCGAAGCTGAGCAAGAAGATCTCCTCGGAGGTGCTCACCCAGGCCTCCTCCCTCGACGACCCGGCCAAGCTGGCCGATACCGTGGCGGCCCACCTTCCGATCAAGCTGGCGGAAAAGCAGACGGTTCTCGAGCTCGAAACCGGGACCGGGCAGCTGGAGAAGCTCCTGGCCATCCTCGAGGCGGAGATCGAGATCCTGGAGATCGAGCGGCGGATCCGGGGGCGCGTCAAGAAGCAGATGGAGAAGACCCAGCGGGAGTTCTACCTGAACGAGCAGATGCGCGCCATCCAGAAGGAGCTCGGGCACGGGGAGGAGGGGCGCACGGAGCTCGACGAGCTCGAGGAGAAGATCAAGAAGAAGGGGATGAGCAAGGAGGCGGTCCAGAAGGCGGAGAAGGAGATCAAGAAGCTCCGGCTCATGTCCCCGATGTCCGCGGAGGCCACCGTCAGCCGGAACTACATCGACTGGCTCGTGTCGATCCCCTGGCAGGAGCGCACGGAGGACAAGCTCGACATCGAGGCGGCCGAGGTGATCCTGAACGAGGACCACTACGGGCTCGACAAGGTCAAGGAGCGGATCCTCGAGTACCTCGCCGTCCGCAAGCTGGTGAAGAAGCTCAAAGGCCCGATCCTCTGCTTCGTGGGGCCTCCCGGCGTCGGGAAGACCTCCCTCGCCCGGTCGATCGCACGGGCCACCGGGAGGAAGTTCATCCGGATGTCGCTGGGCGGGGTCCGGGACGAGGCGGAGATCCGGGGGCACCGGCGGACCTACATCGGGGCGCTTCCCGGCAAGATCATGCAGCAGATGAAGAAGGCGAACACGGTAAACCCGGTCTTTCTCCTCGACGAGGTCGACAAGATGTCGATGGACTTCCGGGGGGACCCCTCGGCGGCGCTGCTCGAGGTGCTCGACCCGGAGCAGAACAACACCTTCAACGACCACTACCTCGACGTCGACTACGACCTGTCCGACGTGATGTTCCTGACCACGGCGAACATGCTCCACGGGATCCCTCCGCCGCTCCAGGACCGGATGGAGATCATCCGGATCCCGGGATACACCGAACTGGAAAAGCTGCACATCGCCCGGAGCTACCTCATCCCGAAGAAGCTGGAGGAGCACGGCCTGACCCGGGAAAAGGTGTCCTTTTCCGACGGGGCGATCCTCCAGGTCGTCCGGTACTACACCCGGGAGGCGGGGGTCCGGAACCTGGAGCGGGAGATCGCCTCGATCCTTCGGAAGGTGACCCGGGAGGTGGTCAAGGCGAACGGCGCCGGGAAGATCCGGGTCACCCCGGCCTCGGTGCGCAGGTACCTCGGGGTCCCGCGCTACCGGTACGGGGAGGCGGAGGAGAAGCGGCAGACCGGCCTCGCGACGGGCCTTGCCTGGACCGAGTTCGGGGGGGAGTTGCTCCTGATCGAGGCGGCGATCATGCCCGGCAAGGGGAACCTCAAGGTGACGGGGAAGCTCGGGGAGGTGATGCAGGAATCGGCCCACGCGGCCCTGTCCTACATCCGGACCCGGGCGGAGATCATGGAGCTGGAGAGGGACTTCTACCAGAAGATCGACATCCACATCCACGTCCCGGAGGGGGCGATCCCCAAGGACGGCCCCTCCGCGGGGATCACGATGGCCACTGCGCTGGCCTCGGCCCTTCTGCGGATTCCGGTCCGGAACGACCTGGCGATGACCGGGGAGATCACGCTGCGCGGACGGGTCCTGCCGATCGGGGGGGTCAAGGAGAAGCTGCTGGCGGCGCATCGCGGGGGGATCAAGAAGGTGATCCTGCCGGCCGAGAACGAGAAGGACCTGGCCGAGATCCCGGCCAAGATCAAGAAGAACCTGACGATCCTCTTCGTCCAGCACATGGACGACGTGATCTCCGCGGCGATCGAGATCCCCGCGGAGAAGGCCCCCGCGGAGGCGGTTCCTTCGGCGGGGCCTCATCCGCCCGCCGATGGGGAAACCGGCGAGGATGTGATCCGGCACTAGTATCCTCCGTAGCGCCGAAGTCTCGGATCTATTGTTGCGATGAGACGCGAAGGAGGATAGCCCCCTTCGCCGGCTACGCCACGGCGATCTCCGCGCCGCAGAGCGCGGCGATCCGTTCCGCATCCTCCCGCCTGACGACCTCCGGCAGCGGCAGAAGTCCTTTTCCCGTTCCCCGTCCGAGCGCCAGCCGCACGGTCGTTTCCGCGAGCAGGACTCCGGCGAGGCGTCCCCCGGGATCGCGGATGGAGGCGAACCGTTCCCCCGGAGAGGACGGGTCGCAGATCCAGGCCGCCGCGGCCGGCGTCTCCTCCCCGGTACCCAGGAACCGGCGGAGCCAGAACAGGATCGCGGCGGAGAGCTCCCTGCCCACGGCCCCGAGAGGGCCGGTCCCGGCGAACCGGCGGTAGAGGGCCGCCGGCCGGCCCGCGGGGATGCCGAAGGCTTCCCCGGGGCCGGTTTCGAACCAGGCCCCGCGCGAAGCACCGGGGGGGGCGGCCGCGGGAGGCCCCGCCTCCCGGACGATCCTGCGGAAGAAGGCATATCCGCCGAAACGATCGGGGGAACAGAAGAGGAACCGCAGGGTCTTCCGGTCCGCTTCTCCGGCTCCGGCCACCGTTCCCCCGGGGAGAAAATGGGCCCCCAGCAGATCCGTCCATCCCGGCAGCATTCCGCAGCCGGAGACGGCGGCCGCGCCTCCCCTCCGGAAGGCGTCGTCGATCTCCCGGAGGTCCGGCGGGGGCAGCGGCCCGTCCCCGATGCTCGCCGCAGCGGTTCCGGAGGCGGCGCAGGTCAGCAGGACCTTCTTTTCATACTCCGCGCAGGGCCCCACGGCGCTGGCGACCGCGTCGATCCCGGGGAGGAGACGCCCGAGGTCGGCGGCCCGGCCGACGTCCGACATTGCCCAGCGGCACCGGGGAGAAAGCGACTTTGCGAGCCGTTTCGCCTTCCGGATATCGTAGTCCACGAGGAGCAGTTCCTGCACCTCGGGCCGCCCGGCCAGGTTGGCGGCGGCCGACTGCCCCACGAACCCGGTGGCGCCTAACAGGGCGATCTTCATGGCCCCATGGTACCAGAGGGATTCGCGTTGACAGGAAGGAATTCCTTCTGTTACGGTATACAGTCTTCGCCCGTAACGGGTGCGGGGGCGGATAGCTCAGTTGGTAGAGCATCGCCCTTACAAGGCGAGGGTCACAGGTTCAAGTCCTGTTCCGCCTACCAGGATCATTCCGGTTCGGGGTGGTAGTTAAGCCTGGTTATAACGCCGGCCTGTCACGCCGGAGGCCGCGGGTTCGATTCCCGTCCACCCCGCCATATTCAATGAGGATCCCGGAGATGCTTCCGGGGTCCTCGATTCCTTTTTACCCGGCCTGTGGCCCCCCGCATCTCCTCACGCCGCGTCTCATCTAAAGAGGAAAGGAGGTACCGGATGGGACTTGCGGCGAAATCGTGCGGACCCTGCCGGGGAGGTATTCCCCCCCTGACCGCCGGGGAGGCGGAACGCTATCTTCCGGAGACGCCCGGGTGGACCCTTTCCGAGGATGCGAAGAGAATCCAGAGGGTGTTCACCTTCCGGGATTTCGCATCGGCCATGGCATTCGTGCGCAAGGTGGCGGACCTGGCCGAGCTGGAGGGGCACCATCCGGACATCTCCTTCGGCTGGGGGTACTGCCGCATCACGTTCCAGACACACAGGATCCACGGACTGCACGAAAACGATTTCATCATGGCGGCGAAGGTGAACGCCCTGCTGCCGTGAAGCCCTGGGGAGAGAATTCATCCGGCCAGCTGCTGGTAGAAGTCGTTCCCCTTGTCGTCCACCAGGATGAAGGCGGGGAAGTCCTCGACCTCGATCTTCCAGACCGCCTCCATGCCGAGCTCGGGGTACTCGAGCACCTCGACCTTCCGGATGTTTTCCTGCGCGAGGAGGGCGGCCGGCCCGCCGATCGATCCCAGGTAGAATCCCCCGTGTTTTTTACAGGCGTCGGTCACCTGCCGGCTCCGGTTCCCCTTGGCGATCATGACCAGCGAACCGCCGTGGGACTGGAAGAGGTCCACGTAGGAGTCCATCCGCCCCGCCGTCGTCGGGCCGAAGGAGCCGGACGGCATCCCCTTGGGGGTCTTGGCCGGCCCCGCGTAGTAGATCGGGTGGTCCTTCAGGTACTGCGGCATCCCCTCGCCCCGGTCCAGCTTCTCCTTGATCTTCGCGTGGGCGATGTCGCGCCCGACGACGATCGTCCCGGTCAGGGAGAGCTGCGTGGTCACCGGGTACTTCGTGAGCTCGGCCAGGATCTGCTTCATCGGGCGGTTCAGGTCGATCTTCACGACGCCGTGCTCGTGCTTCTTCCGGTATTTCTCCGGGATCAGCCGTCCCGGGTTCGGCTCGAGCTCCTCCAGCCAGATCCCCTCCCGGTCGATCCTGGCCTTGATGTTCCGGTCGGCGGAGCAGGAGACCCCCATCCCCACCGGGCAGGAGGCGCCGTGCCTAGGCAGGCGGACGACCCGGACGTCGAGGGCGAAGTGCTTCCCCCCGAACTGGGCCCCGTACCCGCTCTTGCAGGCGGCCTGGAGGATCTTCTCCTCCAGCTCCAGATCCCGGAAGGCCTGGCCGCCGTCGTTCCCCTTCGTGGGAAGCCCGTCCAGGGTGCCGGTGGAGGCGAGCTTGACCGTCTTGAGGCAGGCCTCGGCCGAGGTGCCGCCGACGACAAAGGCGAGATGATAGGGGGGACAGGCGGCGGTCCCCAGCGACTTCATCTTCTCCACCAGGAATTTCTCCAGGCTGGCCGGGTTGAGCAGCGCCTTGGTCTCCTGAAACAGGCAGGTCTTGTTCCCGGAGCCCCCTCCCTTGGCGACGAAGAGGAACTTGTACTCCATCCCCTCCGTGGCGTAGAGGTCGATCTGCGCCGGGAGGTTCGTCCCCGAGTTCTTCTCCTCGTACATGGTCAGCGGAATGGTCTGGGAATAGCGGAGGTTCTCCTCGGTGTAGGTCGTGTACACCCCCCGGGAGAGGAACTCCTCGTCCCGGACCCCGGTCCAGACCTGCTGTCCCTTCTTCCCGACGATGGTCGCGGTCCCCGTGTCCTGGCAGAAGGGGAGGACGAACTTCGCCGCCACCTCGGCGTTCCGCAGCATCGCCACGGCCACCCCCCGGTCGTTCGGGGAGGACTCCGGGTCGGAGAGGATCGCCGCCACCTTCTCCAGGTGCGCCGGCCGGAGCAGGAAGGAGACGTCGCGCAACGCCTGATGCGCGAGGAAGGCGAGCCCTTCCGGGTCCACCTTGAGGATCTCCTTTCCGTCGAAGCGGGCGACGGAGACAGGCTCCTTCGTGAGCAGCCGGTATCTTGACGTGTCCTTTCCCAGCGGGAACGGGTCCTGGTAGGAAAACTCGGGCATCTTTCGCCTCCGGAAGCGTATTCTGTATACAGAGTCCCACGATAGTCCCCCGGCGTGCAATCCGTCAAGACCGCAGCGGGGGACAGGCGCCGACGGGTGTATACTGTCGGGAAGTTTTTTGATCCCCAACGAAGGAGGAACGACATGGCGAAGGTACCGTATGTGGACAAGGACGAGTGCACGGCCTGCAATCTGTGCATCGAAACCGTTCCCACCGTGTTCGTCGCGGACGCAGAGGGGAAGGCGGAGGTGTTCGACCCGAACGGCGCCCCGGAGTCGGAGATCCAGGATGCGATCGACATGTGCCCCGCCGCCTGCATCCACTGGAAGGAGTGATTCCCGGGAGGACCGGATTCCGGGTGAATGAATTCCCGGGCTTGGACGTCTGACAGGATGTGGATCATGCGACGGGGAACCGGCCGGTACGGGCCGGCCTTTCTGTGCGGCCTCCTCCTGCTTTCCCTGCCCGGCTGCGGGGGGAAGAAGCAGGCGCTGCGCGGGGAGCCGCCCCCGCCGGTTTCTACCGGACCCCGGGTGGCGGTCGCTCCCATGGAGAACATGAGCAACGATCTGGACGCCTCCGAGATCATCCGGGGCGCTTTCGTGGAGGAGATCCTCCGGAACGGCTGGAACGTGATGCCGCCGGAGGAGAGCGACCGCCTGCTCCGGGAGCGGCTCGGGATCAGCTACGGCGGGCAGTTGGGCTCGACCGTACCGGACGAGGTCTGCCGGGCGCTGGAGGTGAAGGGGGTGTTCTACGGCGTCGTCCGGGAGTGGAACAAGACGACCACGGGGGTCTACAACCATGTGACCGTGACGGCCGGGTTCCAGCTGTACGGCGATGACGGGGAGCAGCTCTGGGAAGGGCAGGACACGCAGCAGAGGACCGACCTCCCCCGGGGGGGGGGACGGGACCTCGGGGCGCAGATCATCGTGAACGCCATCGGGGGGCTGCTGCTGAACCCGATGACGCCGTACGGCAGGACGGTCGGGAGACGGATCGCGGGGAAATTGCCCTCCGGACTGCTGGAGAGCCGGCCGCCCGGGGGCCCGGAGGATACGGGAGGGAGCAGATGAACGGAATCGGTCTGAGAGGGTCATGGACGGGCATGCTGGTTCTGTTCGCCGCGGGGATCGGGCTGCTGGCGGGATGCGCAACCTCCCCGCCGGTCACGGGACCGGCCGACCGGGATTCGGCGCCGGCCGCGGTCGCGCGCAGGACGCAGCCCCAGGCGGAGATCGTGACGAAGGGGCCCCGGAAGCGGGTGGCGGTCGTCCGGTTCCAGGACAAGAGCGCCTACGGGAGGGGAAGGCTCGGCGGGGCGGTGCAGGACATCCTGATGACGGAGCTGTCGAAGTCCGGGCTGTTCATCCTCGTCTCCCGCGGCCAGGATCTCGACCTGGTGCTGGACGAGCAGGACCTCGCGAAGTCCGACACGGTCAAGGCGGGGACCGGCGCGAAAAGCGGCGAGGTGCTGGGGCTTTCCGCCATCGTGACGGGGGCCGTCTCCCAGTTCGGCGTGAAGCAGAAGTCGGCCACCTACCTGGTCGGCGCGAGCAAGGTGCAGACCGCGGAGGCGACGGTGGACGTCCGGGTGGTCGACGCCTCGAGCGGACAGGTGATCTTCGCGGACAGCGGAACCGGGATCCACGAGGAGAGCTCGACCCAGGTCCTCGGAATCGGGGGAACGAAGGGGTACGACGAGACGATGGAGGGGAAGGCGCTCCGGGCGGCGATCGCGAAGTTTCTCGACAACCTGATCGCCCGGATGGAGACGATCGAGTGGAGCGGGAAGGTCGCCTCGGTCGACGGGGAGGAGATCGTCGTGAACGCCGGCGCCAAGACCGGTATTCTCAAGGGGGACCGGCTCCGCGTGTACGGCGAGGGGCGCGAGGTGGTCGACCCCGACACGAAGGTCTCCCTCGGTCGCAAGCCCGGCCGGGAGAAGGGGGAGGTCGTCGTTACCGGGTTCTTCGGGGAGGATGCCTCGATCTGCCGGAAGGTCTCCGGGGAGGGGTTCGCCGTGAACGACATCGTCAGGCTTGCGAAGTAGGAGGCGCCGTATGAGAAAGATATTCGTCCCGGGCGCGGTTCTCGCGGCGGCCCTGCTGGTGATCGGGGCTGCGGGGATCCTTCCCGGCTGCTTTCCGAAAGGGCAGATCTACGGGGTGGGAAACGAAGGAGGGCTGGTCTTCCGGGTGAACCCTCCCGACGCGGATGTCGTGCTGGACGGCGTGGTCCAGGGGAAGGCCTCCGATTTCCCCGAAGAGCGGTACCTGAAGGTGGCGAGCGGAACCCACCGGCTGGAGCTGCGGATGGAGGGCTTCGAGAGCTGGTCCCGCGAGGTGTACGTCTCGAACTCCCTGCTCCGGATCGAGGTGTCGCTTTCCCGGGGCGGGCCTCCGCCGGCCCCGAAGGGCTATTAAGTACTCCGTTTCCGCAGGGCGCCCCACCATGCCCTGAGGCGCTCCCCGACGACCTTCTCGTGCCCGGCCTCGGAGGGCTCGTAGTAGATGCGCTTCCCGAGCGTCTCGGGGAAGTAGTTCTCCGGGATGAATCCTTCCGCGAAATCGTGCGGGTATTTGTATTCCTTTCCGTACCCCAGATCCTTCATCAGACGGGTCGGCGCGTTCCGGATGTGGATAGGCACCGCGTGGCTGCCGCGGGACTTCGCATCCTCCATCGCGCGCTGGAACGCCACGTAGACCCGGTTGCTCTTGGGCGCGGTGGCCAGGTAGACCGCCGCCTGCGCCAGCGCCAGTTCCCCCTCCGGGCTTCCCAGCGTCCGGTAGGCCTCCGCCGCGTCGAGCGTCATCCGCAGCGCCCCGGGGGCGGCAATCCCGACATCCTCGGAAGCGAACCGGATCATCCGCCGGGCGACGTAGAGCGGGTTTTCCCCCGCGGCGAGCATCCGCGCCAGCCAGTAGAGGGAGGCGTCGGGGTCGGAGCCCCGCAGGCTCTTGTGGAAGGCGGAGATCAGGTTGTAGTGCTCCTCCCCGTCCTTGTCGTAGAGGAGCGCCTTCGTCCGCAACGCCTCTTCCGCCACTGTCCTGTCCACCGATCCGAGCCCCCGGTGCTCCGCGATCGCGACCGCCGCCTCCAGCGCGTTGAGCGCCACCCGGGCGTCGCCGTCGGAGACCAGGACGATGTGGAGCAGGGCATCCGGTGCGAGAAACTCCCCGGGCCTGCAGAGCCCGCGGTCCGGGTCGGTCAGCCCACGCCGGGCGATGGTCTCCACGTCCTTCGCGGAGAGCGGGTCGAGCACGAGGACCCGGCAGCGGGAGAGGAGGGCGTTCCGGATCTCGAAGGAGGGGTTCTCGGTCGTCGTGCCGAAGAGGGTGACGGTCCCCTCCTCCACGAAGGGGAGCAGGGCGTCCTGCTGCGCCTTGTTGAACCGGTGGATCTCGTCGATGAACAGGATCGCCGGGCGCTCCGCGTCGGTGCGGACCTTCTTCAGGTCCGACAGCGCTTGCTTGACCTCCTTGATGCCGGAGAGGACGGCGGAATAGGGGAGGAAGATCGCGTCTGTCTCGGCCGCGAGGATCCGGGCCAGCGTGGTCTTCCCCGAGCCCGGGGGTCCCCAGAAGATGAGGGAGGGGAGCGGCCGCGCCGAGAGGACGGAGGAGAGGAACCTCCCCTCCCCCAGCAGCGCCTCCTGCCCGACGAATTCGGCGAGGGTCTTCGGGCGCATCCGGTCGGCCAGCGGCGCCCGCGGCGCCCGCGCCCCGGCGGTACCGGCTTCCAGGCCGGGGATCCGGGGATGGGATGTCCGTTTGCCAGCCATTTTCTTTCTCTTTTTCTTACAATATATTATCCTAGTCCACCATGAAGTGCGCCGGGATCATCGCCAAGCATGTCGACCCCAGGGCCGCGGGGATCGTGTCCGAGCTGTGCGAATGGCTCACCGCCCGCGGAAGGGGTGTGATCCTGGACCGGGAGACCGCCTCCCTCGTGCGGGGGGCGGATTCGGTCAGCCGGGGAAAGCTCCCCGAGAAGTGCGACTTCCTGATCGTCATCGGGGGGGACGGTACCCTGCTCTCGGCGTCGCGGGTCGTCGGGACCACGGGGAAGCCGATCCTGGGGGTGAACCTGGGCTCCCTGGGGTTCATGACGGCGATCACCCTGGACGAGCTCTTCCCGGTCCTCGAGCGGATCTTCAACTACGACTTCGAGTACGACGAACGGATGATGCTCGTGGCGCATGTCCACCGCATGGGGGAACGGGTCGCGAACTACACCGTCCTGAACGACGTGGTGATCAACAAGGGGGCACTCGCCAAGATCATCGACATCGAGGCCACGATCGGGGAGATGTACCTCACCTCCTTCAAGGCGGACGGGCTGATCATCTCCACGCCGACCGGGTCGACCGGCTACAACCTCGCCGCGCAGGGGCCGATCCTCTACCCGACGCTGCACACCATCGTCATCACCCCGATCTGCCCCCACACCCTCACGAACCGGCCGATCGTGATCCCCGACGACATGGAGGTGCGCGCCAAGCTCCTGTCGCAGGAGACCGACGTCTTCCTCACGCTGGACGGTCAGGTCGGATTCGGGATCCGGCAGGGAGACGTGATCGAGGTGAAGAAGGCCGCCGCGCCGCTCCGCTTCTTCCGGTCCCCCTTCCGGGACTACTTCACCGTCCTGCGCACCAAGCTCAAGTGGGGCGAGCGGTGACCCACCGAAGCGATGCTGGTTGAGCTCTCCGTCCGCAACCTCGCAATCTTCGACGACGTCCGCGTACCCTTCTCCCCCGGCCTGAACATCGTGACCGGCGAGACCGGGGCCGGCAAGTCGATCCTCGTCGAGGCGATCCGCCTGGCGCTCGGGGAGAAGGCGGATCCCGGTGCCGTCCGCTCGGGGGAGGAGGAGGCGGAGGTCTCCGCCCGGTTTGACCTCGCGGGCAGGGAGGATCTCCGGGAGGCATGGGAGGAGGCCGGCTTCCCCTGGGAGGAGGAGCTGGTCCTGCGCAGGGTCATCCCCGCCTCCGGCCGGAGCCGGGCCTGGTTCAACGGAAGGATGGTCTCCCAGTCCGCGCTCGCGGATCTTTCCCCGCTGCTCGTGGAGCTGGTGGGACAGCACAGCGTCCACCTGCTGCTGTCGCGCTCCTCGGCCCTCTCCGCGCTGGACGGGTACTCCGGCACGGAGCGGGAGGCGGCGGAGATGCGGCGGCTGTTCCGCAGGATCTCCGCGGCAAGGCGCGCCGCGGAGGATGCGGCCTCCCGGGCTGCGAGCGCTCGCGGGCGGATCGAGTCGCTCGACTTTTCCATCGGGGAGCTCTCCCGCGCCGCGCTGATCCCGGGGGAGGAGGAAACGCTCGCCGCCGATCTCGCCCTCCTGCGGAACTCGTCGAAGGTGCAGGCTGCGCTGCGGGGGGCGGAGGAGGCGCTCTCCTCCTCGGAGCATTCCTCGGCGGCCTCCCTCTCCTTCGCGGCGGCCAGGATCCGGGAGGCGGCTGCGGTCGACCCGCGGCTGACGGCGATCCTCGAGAGGATCCGGGCGGTCCAGGTCGAGGCCCAGGAGCTGGGTCGGGAGGTCGCGGAGCTCTCCGCGGGTGTGGAGCTCGAGGGGGGCCGGCTGGACCGGATCGAGGAGCGGCTCTCCGAAATCCGCCGCCTCACCCGAAAGCACGGAGCCGATGTCCCGGGACTGATCGCCCGCCTGGAGGAGATGCGGGCGGAACGGGAGTCTCTGGAGGGGGCGGTGGAGGAGGAGGCACGCCTGCGCGGGGAGCTTCTCCGGCTGGAGGAGGAGGGGGTGCGGGCCGCCGCGGAGCTTTCCCGGGCGAGGGGGCGGGGGGGGAAGCGGATGCAGGGGGCGGTGGAGAAGGAGCTGGCCCGCGTGGCGCTTCCCGGCGCCCGGTTTGCCGCGCAGCTTTCGGTCCGCCCGGCGGAGGCGGCCTCCCTGTCGGCGGCCGGGCTTGACGAGGCGGAGTTCCTCTTCTGCGCGAACCCGGGCCAGGAGATGCGCTCCCTCTCCCAGACCGCGTCGGGGGGCGAGCTGTCGCGGGTCATGCTCGCGCTGCGCAACGTCTCCTCCGCGAAGCGGGGGAACCGCACCCTCGTCTTCGACGAGATCGACACCGGGATCGGCGGAAAGGTGGCCGAGCGGGTGGGGGCTCGGCTCAAGGGGCTGGCCGGGGTCGCCCAGGTGGTCTGCGTGACCCACCTGCCGCAGGTCGCCGCCTTCGCGGACAGCCACCTGGCGGTGGTAAAGCATGTCGCGAGGAGCCGGGTGACCACCGGGGTGCAACTCCTGTCGAAACAGGATAGGATTAGGGAACTGGCGCGCATGATCTCCGGGGCCGAGGTGACGGAGGAGGCGCAGGCGCATGCCAGGGAGCTGATCGAGGGGGCGTCCCGGGGATGATCCGAAAGGCCCGGATGGGAGACGTGAAGGCGATCCAGAAACTGATCGCGGAATATGCGAAGAAGGGCGACATGCTGCCGCGGTCGCTCTCCGAGATCTACGAGAACCTGCGGGACTATTTCGTGTATGCGGAGGAGGGCGGCGAGATCTCCGGGTCGGCGGCGCTCCACATCATGTGGGAGGACCTCGCCGAAGTGCGCTCCGTCGCCGTGCGGGAGGACCGGATGCGACGGGGTGTGGGTACCCAGCTCGTGGAGGCCTGCATCTCGGAGGCGATCGTCCTCGGGATCTCCCGGATCTTCGCGCTGACCTACAAGCCGTCCTTTTTCGAGAAGATGGGATTCACGCAGGTGGACAAGGCGGAACTTCCCCAGAAGATCTGGACCGACTGCCTCAAATGCTCCAAGTTCCCCGACTGCGACGAGGTCGCCCTGGTCGCGGATCTGTCCGGGACCCTGCGTGTCTGATCGCCTCTTCGGCCTCGTGGAGCACGAGGTGCGCCGTCTCGGCGGAGGAACGTCGGAGCTTTACACCCGGAGGGCCCGGGTCCGCCGGTACGACGCCCGCGAGGGGAGGATCGATTCCATTTCCCTGTCCGACACCCTGTCCCTCTCCGTCCGGGTCTTCCGGAACGGGCGGAACGGGTTTTCCTACGGATTCGGGGAGGACGGGGAAACGGTGCGGCGCATGGTGGAGGCGGCCGTCTTCTGCGCCGACGCGTGCGACCCGGACGAGGGGCACCGGCTCCCCCCAAGGGAGGGCGCCGCTCCCCGCCCGGAGCTGTGCGATCCCGGGGCCGGGAAGGTCGAGGACCGGGAGCTGGCGGAGTTCGCCTGCGGGCTGGAGAGGCGCACCCTCTCGAGAGACCCCCGGTTGAAGCGGGTCCGCTCCGCCTCCCTCCGGGAGACCGTCGCGGAGGAACGTTTTCGGAACTCCGCGGGAGGGGAAGGGATCCGGAGGGAATCCTCCTACTGGGCCGTGGTGGACGCCGTGGCGGAGGAGGGGAGCGAGGGGCAGACCGGCTACGGGTTCGGGTTCTCCCGCGGATTCCGGGACCTCTCCCTCGAGGAGGTCGCCGGGGAGGCGGCGCGGAACGCGCTGCGGATGCTCGGCTCCCGTCCCCTGCGGACCGGGAGATACGCTGCGGTCCTGGAAAACGGCGTGGCGGCCGACCTGCTGGAGGTCCTCGCTTCCTCCTTCCTCGCCTCCAACGTCGTGAAGGGGAAGTCGATGCTGGCCGGGAAAACCGGGCAGCGGATCGCCTCCGCCGGGGTGACGGTCGAGGACGACCCGTTCGACCCGGGGGGCAGCGCCGCCGCCGAGTTCGACGGGGAAGGGTCCGCCTGCCGGAGAAACCTCCTCATCGGGGAGGGAGAGCTCAAGGGCTTTCTCGCGGACACCTTCTGGGGGGAGAAGATGGGGACGGGAAGCACCGGGAGCTGCCGTCGCGCCTCTGCGAAGGTTCCGCCCGCGGCCGGAGTCTCGAACCTGCGCCTCTCCCCGGGCGGGGTTTCCCCGGAGGGGATCCTCCGGGAGCTGGGAGAGGGGGTCGTCCTCACGGAACTCCTCGGGATCCATACGGCCGACCCGGTGTCGGGCGACTTCTCGGTGGGCGCGGCCGGGATCCGCTTCGAGGGGGGGGAGATGCGGGAGCCGGTCCGGGGGTTCGCCGTGTCGGGGAACGTGCTCTCCCTCCTGTCGGATGTCGCGATCGTCGGCTCCGACTTCCGCTGGTTCGGCAGCACCGGCGCGCCGTCGCTCGCCGTTTCCGGAATCGAGATCGGGGGGGAGTAGGATGTCCGCGGAGCCTCTCTTCATCTTCGATCTCGACAACACCCTCTATCCGCCGGAGGTGCTCCTCTGGAGGATCGTGGACGGACGGATCGAGCGCTACGTCCAGGAACGGCTGGGGGTCGATCCGGCGGAGGCCCGGATCGTCAGAAAGGGGTACCTGCGGGAATTCGGGACCACGCTCCGGGGGTTGATGCACCACCACGACGTCGAGCCCGGGGAGTACCTGGAGTATGTGCACGACGTGCCGATCCCGGAGATCGTGCCGCCCCGTCCGGAGCTTGCGGCGATGCTGTCCGCGCTCCCCGGGAGGCGGGTGGTCTTCACGAACGGCTCCGAGTCCTACGCGAGGCGGGTTCTCTCGGCCCTCGGGGTCTCGGACGCGATGGAAGAGATCTACGGAATCGAATTCATGGAATACAGGGCCAAGCCGTCGCCCTACCCGTACGCCAAGCTGCTGCGGACGACCGGGGCATCCGCCCCGAACTCGCTCCTGTGCGAGGATGTCCGCGAGAACCTGGTTCCCGCGCGGGAACTGGGGATCTTCACCGTCCTGGTGGGCCGCATGGAGGACGGAGGCGGCGACGGCCGCCCGCGGGACCTTTCCCGGGTCGCGCATGCCGTGCTGGAGGATGTCTGCGAACTTCCGGCGGTGCTTCCCCGGTTTCTCTCCCGGGAGAACCGGGGGCCGGCGTTCGGATGCGCGGCGGGAAAGGGGTCCGGCGGCGGCAGGCGGGCCGATGGAGGAGAACGATGACGGAAAGCAAGGGAAGAAGAAAGTTCTGGAGGCGGGGTCCCCGGAAGAAGAAGGCGCAGGAGGGGGACGCAACTCCCGCCCCTCCCGCCCGGGAGGAAGCCGCGGCGGAGATGCCCGGAGGCGGGGTGGAGGATTTCCTCCCGTCCGGCGAAATGCAGCCGGCGGAGGGGGAGCCGGAGTCGGTTCCGGAACGGGAGCCGCCGCCGGAATCGGCCGGGGCCGCGGACGCGTCCGCGGCCGGAACGGCGGAACGGAAAGGCCGCCGCAGGAGACGCAGGGGCCGGAGGCGGGGAGAGAAGGCCGAGGCGGGCGCGCCAGAAGGCTCCGCGCAGGAGGAGAGCACCGGGGAGAGCCCCGCAGGCGATGACGCCCCCGGATCGGAGGAGGCGGCCGGAGCGCCGGAGGAGCCCGAACCCCCGAAGAAGGGGCGCCGGAGGAGCCGCCGCCGCAAGCGCAGGAGCGACGCCCCCACCGAGGCGAGGACGGATGCGGCCCCGTGGGAGGAGGAGCCGGTCCCGGTCGAGGGCGAGCCGTTCGGGGCGGAGGGAACCCTCTCCGGGGAGGCGGCCCCCGCCGAAGAGGAAGAGGAGGCGGAGACTCCGGAAGAGGAGGAGTTCCCCCCGGGGAAGGGTCCGAAACGGGTGATGGTGATCGACGGGGGCCACCCCGAGGAGATCCGGGTGGCCATCCTGAACGACGGCGTCCTGGACTACTTCGAGGTGGAGAACCAGCGGAAGAAGCAGTTCAAGGGGAACATCTACAAGGGGCGGGTGGTGAACATCGCCCCGGCGATCGAGGCGGCCTTCGTCGAGTTCGGGGGAGGGCGCCACGGCTTCCTCCCG
>MGPV01000018.1:2620-27208 GCA_001797615.1 Deltaproteobacteria bacterium GWC2_65_14 | reverse complement strand
AGAACCTCCCTGTCATAACGCCTCCTTGGTGTTTTCTGTGGAGCCGATTATTCGATGGCGGACTTTCGGAAGGATACGCGGACGGCGTCCCTCCAAAAAGAATAGGTTCTGCAAGCGGGATGCCGCTATCTCCGCATGGGAGCGCAAAATAAAATGTCTTGTACTATCATACTGTTAGGGGTAAGATTCCGAGGAAGGCCCAGGCGAAGCCCTTCGTGCCTCGGCGGTAGTTTCTCAAAGGAAACGGTTCTCGATGGGGGGATGTTTCGATGTGGAAACATCCGGGGGCCGGTTTCCGCGGCGGGGAGGATCAGCCCCCCTTCATCCTCTCCCAGAGAGCTTTTCTACCGATACCGAGCAGGGCGGCCGCACGGCACCGGCTCCCTCCCGCGGCCTTGAGCGCCTGCTCGATGTACTCCCTCTCGTAGCGCCGGACCGCCTCTTTCAGGGGTACGATCCGTTCCGCGGACGGGAGCTTCCCCGAAGAGTCCGATCCCCTTGCCGCCAGTTCCGGCGGGAGGTGCTCCGGTTCGATCGCGCCCCCGCGGCACAGGATCGAGGTCCGCTCGATGACGTTCCACAGCTCGCGGACATTTCCCGGATATCGGTAGTCCAGGAGGAGAGCCATCGCTTCCTCCGAGACGCGGTACGGGCAGCCGAGCGTCTCGAGGAAATGACCCACGAGCAGGGGAATATCCTCGATGCGGTCCCTCAAGGGAGGCATCCGGATCGCGAAGACGTTCAGCCTGTAGTAGAGGTCCTCCCGGAATTCCCCCGCCGCGATCATCCCCTTCAGGTCGTCCCGGTTCGTGGCCGACAGAAGGCGGATGTCGACGCGGACGCTCTCGCCGCCCCCGATCCTGGTGATGGAGCGCTCCTCCAGGACCCGAAGGAGCTTGACTTGGGCGGCGGGCGGCATCTCGGCCACCTCGTCGAGGAACAGGGTCCCTCCGTCGGCCTGCTCGATCCTTCCCGTCCTGCGGCGGTCCGCCCCGGTGAAGGCCCCCTTTTCGTAGCCGAACATCTCCGCCTCGAAAAGGTTTTCGGGGATGGCCGAGCAGTTCACGGCGACGAAAGGTCCTTCCCTTCTCTTCCCCCGCCGGTGAAGCGCCCTTGCGACGAGCTCCTTGCCGGTCCCGCTCTCCCCCAGGATGAGGACCGTGGCGTCCGTCTCCGCCACGGCGGAGATATGCTCGAAGACCTCCCGCATCGCCTTGCTCTTCCCGAGGAGCTCCTCGAACCGGGATCGGGACTCGATCCGGCGCCTGAGCTCCCGGTTCTCCTCCTCCAGGAAGCGAACGCGCAGGATTCTGGAGAGGAGCAGCGTCAGTTCTTCCATGGGGAACGGTTTCGTGAGGTAATCCTCGGCCCCGAGCTTCATCGCTTCGATCGCCGATTCGATGCTCCCGTAACCGGTCATGGTGATCACCGCTGGAGGGGGGACGAGGGTCTTCGCCTCCCTCAGGACCTCCATCCCGCTCTTTCCGGGAAGTTTCAGGTCGGTCACCACGACGTCGAACGTCCCGGTCGCGAGCTTTTCCGAGGCCGCCGTTCCGCTGTCCGCGGTGGTGACCTCGTAGCCGCACTCCTCCAGGGCGTCCGAGATCGTGAACCGGAGACCGGGGTCGTCCTCGATGACCAGGATGCGCTTCCGCAGGCCGCTCACCCGTTCCCTCCAAGGCGGGGAGGAAACGGAAGCGACACATGGAAACTCGCCCCCTTTCCCTGCGGCGAGTCCACCGATATCCTCCCCCCGTGCTGGTCTACGATCTTCTTGCAGACGGCAAGTCCCAACCCCGTCCCCTTGCCGATCCCCTTCGTCGTGAAAAAGGGGTCGAAGATCCGGTCGAGGTTCTCCGCGGGGATCCCTTCCCCCGTGTCCTCGATCACAAGCGTCAGGAAGCCGTCGTCCGCCCGGTGGCGGAGCGTGAGCCGCCCTCCTTCCGGCATCGCCGCCACGGCGTTCAGCACCAGGTTCACCAGGACCTGCTCCAGTTTGTGGGCGTCGGCCCGGACGGTCCGCGGCGGGATCCGGTTGTCCACCGCGATCCCGTTCTTCTCCAACTGGTAGGAAAGGAGGGACAGGACCCGCTCCACGGTCCGGGAGACGTCGCAATCGGAGAAATTCGAAGCGTGGACGGTAGAGTAATCCAGGAGCTGGGAGACCGCCCGCCGGATCCGCTCGAGGCTGCCCCTGAGGATCTCCATGTACTGTTCCCGCTTTTCCGAAGGCAGGGATTCCCGGGAGAGCGCCTCCATGCCGTGCATGGCCCCTGTGAGGGGGTTGTTGATCTCATGGGCGATTCCCGCGGAGATCATCCCGACGGAAGCCATTTTTTCGGTGTTCACGATCAGTTCCCGCGTCCTCTCCCGTTCCTCCTCCTGGCGCCTCAGGCGATCCACCATGATCCGGTAGCTGTTCTGGAGGTCGCCGATCTCGTCCCGCCGCTCGGGAAGCGGGACGGCCGCCAGACTGCCGAGATGCACGGAGTTCAGGGCGCCGGCGAGTCGCAGGATCGGCCGGGTAAGGATCTTCGCGGTGACGAAGAGGAAAAGGACCATGGCGGCGGAGGCGGCGGCGGTGAGCGCCAGCGCTTTCCGTTTCAGCGCGGCGTAGCTCCGGGACAGCTCCGCCAGGGAATACCCGATGCGTAGGGTTCCGAACCGCTTGGAGGAGACGGAAAGCGGGACGGCCACGTCGAGAATGCCCGACCGGAAGGGGTCCCCGACGTAATGCAGCGCGATCCCGGTGGACGAGAGGGCCGCCCGCGTCAGCGGGTCGTACGGATGCGTATGGAACAGCGTCAGGTCGCTGTGCGCGAGAACCCACCCTTCGGGATCGAAGACCATGGCGTAGACCACGCCGATTTCCTTGTTGGCCTTCATGCGGGAGATGTAGAGGTCGAGGAGCCCTGCCTCCCTCATGAGCCCGGTCTCTTCGTAGAGCAGGATCTGGGTGAACGGGAGCTTCATCGCGTTGGCGAGCATGACCGCCGCCTTCTCCTCGCGTTCCATGAGTTGCCGTTTTTCCTTTTCCACGATGGAGAAGTGCAGCACGAGGGCCACGGCGGCGATGGCCGCGATCCCGACCCCCATGAACTTGCCCGTCAGGGTGGAGAGGGGGTGATCTATCTTCCCAAGAAGGGATTCGACGCGTGGCAACCTTTACCGCAGCCTGTGGGAATCGACATGATTTTCCTGTACAAGAAGGTGTAATCCTCGTCCCTGGCCGGGACGAAGCCGTGCCTGAGCTCCGGGCTCCAGTCCGCGAGGAGGGCCCGCCCCTCCGGGCTCTCCGCGTCGATCGTAAGGAGGGCCCTCACCAGGGCTTCTTCCGCCTCCTTGGGGAGGGATGGTCCGGCGGCGATCGGCGCGTTGGGGAGTTCCTCCGACGCGGCGATCACCCGGAGACCTTTTCCGTTGTACTTCCAGGCGACCACGTCCTTGACCGCTCCGGCGTCGCAGGTCCCCTTGAGCACGGCCCTGGCCACATCCTCGTGATGGGAAAGGTGCTTCAGTTCTTTGAGGAAGTTCATGGTGACCCCCGCCTCCACGATCAGGTAGCTGGGGATCAGGCTCCCCGTCGTGGACCGCTTCGCCCCGAAGGCCAGGCTCTTCCCCTTGAGGTCCTCGAGCGTCTTGATCGGGCTGTCTTCCCTCACGATGATGCAGCTCCGGTATGTGGACTTTCCCTCCGGGTTCAGCGGTTTGACGAGTGCGCGGGCCCTGAAACGATGCCTCGCGAGGGCGAAGGTCGTACCGCCCAGGTACGCGACGTCGGTACCCCCCTTTTCCAGGTTCTCGATCGTCTCCATGTAGGTATGGCCCACGCGGAGTCGGAAATCGTATGGGGTTTTCCGGGTCAAGTAGTCCATGAGGGGCTGGTAATACTCGTACATGACGTGGGGATTGAAGCGGGGGATGACGCCGAAGGTGATGGTCTTTTTCTTCTCCGCAGCCGGGCCGTCCTGCGCTGCTGCCGGGAGGGGAGGGACCGCCGCGAGGAAAAGAAAAAGGAAAAGGAAGAGGAAGATCGCCGCAGGCAAAAGAATGGACGCGCGATCCCCCGGTCGGGCGGATGTCGGCCGGCCCGGGGGTTTCGCCCCGCGGAGATCAGGATGGTTCGCGAATCGTCGGGTCGGCATGCATGTTTTTCCGTGTAATGCCATGGGATAGCGCATTATAGCGCCGGAGCGCCTTCGGGGGGAATTTTTCCCTGGCGCCCCTGAAATACGCGATGCACCCAGTACCTTGACTACGGGATTAAGACACGATCTCCCATGCGGATGTCTCCCCCGTCGAGGGGAGGACGGTGGGGGATAAATCGACGGGAAAAGAATGGAAAAAGAATTGACAGGCAGGTCACATGGAATTATTATGTACCAAATGGTTGGTACTGAACGTGAGGGTTTCATGAGAGAGAAAGGAATTCGAACCCGGGCACGGGTCCTCAGCGGCGCGAAGGAGATCTTCCATCGCCACGGATTTTCCGGGACGAGCATCAACGATCTGATCCGGGAAACCGGGGTCAAGAAGGGGAACCTCTATCATTACTTTTCCTCGAAGGAGGAAATGGGGCTCGAAGTGTTGAGCCTGGCCCGGGAGGATTTTTTCAAGTTCCTCGAGAAATCCTTGCGGGGGGAGAGGCCGTCGGCCCAACTGGCGAATCATTTCGAAGCGATCGTCCGCTATCACGAAGGCCGGAACCTGGTGGGTGGATGCATCTTCGGCAACACGGCCCTCGAGATGAGCGACCGAAATGACAAATACCGGGCTGTAATCCATGCGGTGTTCGAGGAGTGGAGGCGAAGGATCCGGGAGGTTCTGGAAAGGGCCGTCCGGTCCGGCGATGTGCGGAAGGATCTCGACCCGGAAGCGGGGGCACGGCATGTCGTCGCGACGATCGAAGGGGGGATCATGTTGGCCCGTGCGAGCAGAAATTCGGCTGATCTGAAGGAGTGCCTGGCCACCTTGTCCGGTTTTCTTGGGATACGCGGGGGCGGGTAAGTTTTTTTCCTTAATAATTGTACCAAACGGTCGGTTAGGGGAGGTCGTCGAACTGTTTTCCAGCTTCACGGCGATCGCCGATTCCTTGCGGGTTCCGCTCGACGCGATTCCGAAAAAATAGGCGAGGCCGCGCAATCGTACGAAATGGGTGTCCATCGTTCTTCTGAAAAGGAGGTGGAGCAATGACGCAAGCGACGAATCAGGTACCGGATTCCCCATCGGAGATCCGGCCTCTGCTGATCGGCGCTCCGGTGCCGAAGGTGACGTTGCGGACGGCGGACGGAAAGATCCGTTTCGGGTACGTCAACCCCGATTACAAAGTGCGCATCGACGCCGATACCCTGTTGGCGGCGGCCAAGGCGGCGGCGAATCGATAGGCGTCTACAGGACGAAACGACTTCCGTGAGGAGGGGAAAAATGGCCGGGGAACGTTTTCTGGACGATTTTCGTGTCGGGGAAAGATTCGTGTCCGACGGAGTGACGGTCACGGAAAGCGAGATCATCCGATTCGCCCTGCAGTACGATCCCCAATCGTTCCACCTGGACGTGACCGCCGCGGAGAAATCTCCATACGGCGGACTGATCGCCAGCGGCTTCCACACGCTGTCACTCTGTTTTCGAATGTTCATCCAGCAAGGCGTTATCGCCGCCTCCAGCATCGGCTCCCCGGGGATCGACGATGTCCGATGGCTGGCGCCGGTGCGCCCGGGAGACACTCTCCGTACTGAGACGGAAGTCCTCGAGGTCAAGCCTTCTTCGTCCAAGCCGGATCGAGGGATCCTGCGAATGAAGTATCTCGGCGTCAACCAGAACGACGCCCGGGTGATTTCCTTTATCCTGAACCATCTGCTGCGCCGGAGAACGGAATAACGGGAAAGAGACCTCGACGCCCGGCAAGGATTGCGGGAATCGGATGGGCAGGGGCGGAAACGCTACGAACCGTTTCGGCCACGCAGGGCCTCCACCAGCCACGTTTCCGGCGGGACGCCGACCGTTTTCCCTTCGACGGTATAGGTGCGGCAGCCGTAAAAGGGCGATTCGCCCTCCCGGCCCGGCTCGATGTCCGCTCCGTCCACCCGGACGGAGGGGGATCCCAGGAATCGAAGGGATCCGGCGGTCTTTTCGTCCGGCACTTCGACCGACCGGACCTCGGCTTCGATCCTTTCCCGTTCCAGGACGCGCCGCACCATCTCCAGTGCAGGGGCGTGGTTGGGGCAACCCTCGAAATACAGAACTTCCACCTTCATCGGAGTGTTCCTCCTTCCTGCAGGACCGTGGATGGGTAGCCCGCCCGGGTCGTCGCCTCGGTCAGCCGTTCCGGACCGACTTTCGCCGGGTCGTAGATGACAACGGCCCGGGGTGGATCGAGCGTCACCTTCGCGTCCTTCACCCCCCCGAGAAAGACCAGCGTAGCCGCCGTCCAGATCGGCCGGTACTTCTCCATCGCCGTCAGGGTCCCGACCCATGCGCCTCCGACGCCGAGAGCCAGCAGCATGAGAGGCCCGACACAGCATGCTGACGCCCCCACGGCCGCGGCCACGGCTCCGGCCAGGCTCCATTTCGGGCTCCCAACCGTACGTTTCGGATCGTTCACTGCCATCGTTTGCCTCCTCTTTTCCTCCCGATCCCGGGCGTTTCCGACGGAGGTGTTCGATCCGGTTCTCCGAGAGCTTCCAGGATCGGGCAATCCCCCGTGGGGCCTCTCCCCCGGCAGGCCGCCGTCAGCCTCGCCAAGGCTTTCTTCATCTCCTGCAAGGTATGGATCTTTCGCTCGATGTCGGCGACCTTCTCCTCCGCGCGTCTCTTCACCTCCCCGCACGAGGTGGCGGAATCGACCCGTAGCGAAAGGAGTTCCTTGATTTCCCTGAGCGAAAAGCCAAGCGCCTTCGACCGCTGGATGAACCGGATGCGGGAAACGGAGTCCTGCGGATACCGGCGGAAACCGCTGTCGGGACGCGGGGGTTGCGGGATCAGCCCTTCCCGTTCGTAGAACCGGACCGTTTCGACTCCGACCCCGGATCGCCTGGCCACCTGCCCAATGGTGTACGCCGCCATCGTCGTCCTCCTCGGATCCCTGAAAATACGATGCACCCCGTACCACACTACGGTGTCAAGCAGGGCATCGAAACCCCGATGTTTCCTTTCCCGGAGTGGAAGAAGCCTCGAGGAATACCTACGGGATGTCCGTCCGGCCGGTCCCGGAATCCGGAAAACTCACTCCAGCGGCTTGCCCACCCCGGCTTCTTTCAGGGTGGCGATGTCGGGTCCCCGGCCCGCGCAGCAGTCTGCGAGCTTTCCGTCAACTGCCACGGCGGGGAGGCTTCGGACCCCGTACGCCTTTGCCTTGTCCGCGACGGCGTCCTTCCGGATATCCAGGACCTCCACCTTGCAGGACGGGCAGGCGGCTCTCCTGACGAGGGCGATCGCCTCCTCGCACACGGGGCATCCGGCGGTGAAGATTTCGATCTTCCTTCGGGTGTTCATGGGAGCACCTCCTTTCCTTGGGAAAGCATACCTCCTGTACTCCGGTACGGAGTCAAGTGGCGGACTCCAAAATCTTTCCGAAGATAGTCTAGTAATATTATCGTTTTTGTATTTTATAGTTGACATATCGATCCTGCACTCTATAATCCTACTTGATCCATTTAAAAAGTAGGGAATAATTGGTTTGGATACTCACAGACGGAGTTTCCTGAAAACGATCAGCTGGAGGGTGGTGGCGACCCTGATCACCGGGGTCGTGACGCTTGCCCTCACGGGACGGATCGATTTCGCCATCACGGTGGGGCTGGGCGACACCTTCGTAAAATTCTTCCTCTATTACGTGCACGAGCGGATGTGGACGAGGACCCGGTTCGGCCAGACCCGCCCGCCGGAGTACCAGATATGACGGGAAAAACATCCATCATCGGGAAAAAAACGCCGGGAGGGGATCCAGTGGAGAAGCAGGCAGCGGATCTTCGGAAACGGTTCCGGGGGGCTACGCCGGAGGCGGTCCTTGCCTGGGCCCTGGACGCGTACCACCCGGACATCGCCCTCGCCTCGAGCTTCAGCATGGAGGATATCGCCCTGATCGCGATGATGACGGAGATCCGGCCCGACGCCCGCGTCTTCGCCCTCGATACCGGAAGACTGAACGAGGAGACCTACGAGGTCGCCGAGGCGGTCCGCAGGAAGTGCGGCATCCGGATCGAGTGGCACTTCCCGGAGCGGGCGGCGGTGGAGGCGCTGGAGCGGAAGAAAGGGCTCTTCTCCTTCCGCGAGAGCCTTGCAAATCGCCACGAGTGCTGCCGGATCCGGAAGGTGGAGCCGCTGGGACGGGCGCTTGCGGGATTGCGCGGCTGGATCACCGGGCAACGGCGGGAGCAGAGCCCCACGCGGGGAGACCTTTCCGTGGTCGAGATCGACGCGGGCCACGGGGGCATTCTCAAGCTGAACCCCCTGGCCGACCGGACAAGCGAACAGGTCGTGTCGTTCCTCCGGGAGCGAAAGCTGCCCTACAACCGGCTGCACGACGAGGGATACCCGTCGATCGGCTGCGCCCCCTGCACCCGCGCAGTTCAGCCGGGGGAGGATCCGCGGGCCGGGAGGTGGTGGTGGGAGCATCCGGAGCACAAGGAGTGCGGGCTCCACCCGTCACATGAGGGTGCAGGGGGGAAGGGGCCGGAAGGATCCCCCTTCCGCCGCGGGAAAGGAGACCGGTGAACATGGATCACCTCGACGCGCTCGAGAACCAGAGTATCTACATCTTCCGGGAGGCGTTCCGGAAGTTCAAGGACCTGGCGATGCTCTGGTCGATCGGAAAGGATTCGACGACGCTTCTGTGGCTGGCCCGGAAGGCTTTCTTCGGGAGGGTTCCCTTCCCGCTGGTCCACATCGACACAAGCTTCAAGCACCCGGAGATGATCGCCTACCGCGACCGGATGGCCCGGGAGTGGGGGGTGGAGCTCATCGTCGGGAGGAACGAGCAGGCGCTCTGCGAAGGAATGGAACCATCGAAGGGACGGTTCCTCTGCTGCAACGCCCTCAAGACCCAGGGGCTCCAGCAGCTGCTGGAGAAGCACGGATTCAAGGGGATCTTCCTCGGGATCCGCCGGGACGAGGAGGGATCGAGGGCCAAGGAGCGGGTCTTCTCCCCACGGGACAGGAACTTCGAATGGAAGTACAAGGACCAGCCGCCGGAGCTCTGGGACCAGTTCAACACCTCCTTCGGCGTGGAGACGCATGTCCGGATTCACCCCCTCCTTTCCTGGACCGAGCTCAACGTGTGGGAGTATATCCGGCGGGAGAAGATACCCATCTGCGGCCTCTATTTCGCCCGGGACGGAAAACGGTACCGGTCGCTCGGCTGCGTGCCGTGCAACTTCCCGATTGACTCGAACGCCTCCTCGGTGGACGAGATCATCGAGGAGCTGAAGGTGACGAAGACTCCCGAGCGGGCGGGGCGCGCCCAGGACCACGAGGCGGCCTACATGATGCAGAAGCTCCGCTCCCTCGGCTACATGTAACAGAAGAACCGGGACGTTCCTAAGAACAGAAGAACTGGGACGTTCCTAAGAACCGGGCCGAGACCGTAGGGCGTTGCTCGGGATTGGGGGATGATCCTGAGTGACCACGAATACATATCAAAAACATGCGCAGGTTGGAAGAGGAGTTCTAAGGAACGTCCCGGTTCTGGAGGAGGAAGGGATGGATCTGTCGGATACGTTGCGGATCGTCATCGTGGGGCACGTGGACCACGGCAAATCGACCCTGATCGGGCGGCTTTTCTACGACACGGGGTCCCTCCCCGAGGAGCGGTACCGGGAGATCGAGCGGACCTGCCGGGAACAGGGGCGGGAGTTCGAGTTCGCCTACCTGATGGACGCGCTGGAGGAGGAGCGGGAGCACAACATCACGATCGACACGGCGCAGACCTTCTTCCGTACGGAAAAGCGCCCCTACATCATCATCGACGCCCCCGGGCACAAGGAGTTCCTCAAGAACATGGTTACCGGGGCCGCCGCCGCGGACGCGGCGATCCTGCTGGTGGACGGGGCGGAAGGGGTCCGCGAGCAGACCCGGCGCCACGCCTATATCCTGTCCCTCCTCGGGCTCCGGCAGGTAGTGGTGGCCATGAACAAGATGGACCTGGTGGGGTACGGCGCGGAGCGGTTCCGCGAGGTGGAGGAGGAGATCCGGCGGTTTCTCCGGTCGGTCGGGATCGTTCCCTCCTGCGTGGTCCCGATCTCGGCACGGGAAGGGGACAACATCGCCTCCTCCTCGACCCGGATGCCCTGGTACACAGGGCCGACGCTTCTCGTGGCGCTCGACTCCTTCCAGCCCTCCCGGGAGGCGGCCGGCATGCCCCTGAGATTCCCCGTGCAGGATGTCTACGTGTGGGACCGCAAGAGAATCTACGCGGGGCGGGTGGAATCGGGGGAAGTCTCCCCCGGAGCCCGGGTCCGGTTCACGCCGTCGGGTAAGACCAGCCGCGTCCGGTCGGTGGAAACATGGAACCACCCTTCGCTGGCCCGGGCAGCCGCGGGGGAGTGCGTCGGGGTCACCCTGGAAGACGAGCTGTTCCTCGAACGGGGCGAGGTGATGGGATGGGAGGACGAGGTCCCGGCCGCCGCGCGGGAGATCACCGCATCGCTCTTCTGGCTCGGAAACGAACCGATGCAGGTGAACCATGCGTACCTGCTGAAACTCGCCACCTCCGAAACGGAGGTGATCCTGTCGGCCATCCCCGAGCGGCTGAACTCCTCCACGCTCGAGGTGATCGGACGCTTCGCGGACAGGGTGGAGAACCTGGAGGTGGCGACCGTCACCTTCGTCGCTTCCCGCCCCGTCGCGGCGGACACCTTCGAGGCGAATCCCCGGATGGGCCGGTTCGTGATCTCCGACGGGGGGTTCGTGGCGGGAGGCGGGATCGTCCGGGAGGTCCGGACGGAGACCCTCCGGCCCCATGTCAGGGTGATCCGGCTCCACAGCCGCCTGACGACGGAGCCGGACGGCAATCTCATCGACCTCTCCCGGGAGTCCGGGCCGGTGGAGTTTACCGTGTCGTCCGGTTTCCTCGACCGGCTCGGGAGGGGGGAGCGGGTCGCGATCCGCCTGCGCACGGTCGTCCACCTGGAGGAGGTGGCCCGCCTGGCCTTCGGGCACGGCCTGGGGTTCGAGTTCCGGCGCGACGAGGAGGGACCGAAAGCGATCCTGTTCCGGGATCCTCCCCGTCGTCCGCTCCCCCGCGGGGACGCGGGGATCGCGATCTAGGGATGCCGATGGAACGGCAGGACGGGGCGGTACGGGAAGAGATCCGGCAGATCGCCGAATCGATCGATGCGCTCCTGACGGGGAAAATGGGGCCGGACGAGTTCCGTCTCCGCCGGGTCATCCAGGGGATCTACCCCATCCGGGGAGGAACGGACCGTTACCTGCTCCGCGTTCGGGTTCCGCTGGGCCGGCCCTCCACGGAGAACCTTAAGACCCTCGCCTCCGTCGCCGATCGGTACGCGCAAGGGCGCGCCGTTCATCTCACGACACGCCAGGATGTCCACATCTACGGCGTGCACGTGCGGGAGATCCCGGGTGCACTCGCCTTCCTCGCCGCCGGAGGGATGACCACGCGGGAGTCCTGCGGGGACACGGTTCGCAACCTCGTGGTCTGCCCCCTGTCGGGGATCGCCCGCGATGAAGTCTTCGATGTCGCCCCCTGTGCCGAGGCGCTCGGGCGTCACCTCCTCCGGAATCCGCTGGTGCAGCGGCTCCCGAGGAAGTTCAAGATCGCCTTCGAGGGGTGCGCTTCCGGGGACCACGTCGGGCTCCGGTACAACGACGTGGGAGCGCGCGCCGCTCTTTCCCCGGCCGGCGTCCCGGGCTTCCGGGTGTCTCTTGCCGGGGGGCTTGGGGCCCTGCCCCGGGCTGGGTTCGACCTGGAGCCGTTCACTCCCTCCGGCCGCCTGGTATCCACGGTCGAGGCGGTCCTGAGGGTGTTTCACCGTCTCGGAGACCGGGAACGGAGAGGACGGGCGCGGCTCAAATTCGTGGCCGGGGCGATGGGCGAGGACGCCTTCCGGGAGGCGATCCTGTCGGAACGGGACCGGGTGGAAGCCGAGGAGGGGCGGGGTCTCCCGCTGCCCGGGCCGCCCGCGATTCGACCCGTCGGCCGGGAGGGGGAAATCCTCGATCCCGGATGGCCCGGCGCCTTTCCCCAGCGGCAATCGGGACGGGCCGCACTGCCCGCCAGCGTCCCCCTGGGCGATCTGTCTACGGACCAATTGAGGCGGCTTGCACGCCTTGCGGAGGATACCGGCGGGACCGTCCGGTTCACGCCCTCGCAGGGGATCCTGCTCGCGGATGTGCCATTCGGCAGTGTCCCGGAAGGGGCGGAAGGCCTGCGGGCGATCGGCCTCTTCCCGCCCTCCAGCGCCGGGGTGGCCCGGTGTGCCGGAACCGACAGCTGCACGATCGGAACGACGCGCGTCCGGGGACTGGCGGCGTGGATCGAACGGGATCTCCTCTCCTCCGGAGTCGCGGAATCCTCCGGCGGACGGGCGGTCTCGATCGGGATCTCCGGCTGCGCGAACGGGTGCGGTCACCACCTCGTCGCGGACATCGGCCTGCAGGGGGTGTCCCGCACGGTCGGCGGCTCTTCGACGGGGGGCGGAGGCCGGGGGGCTCCGCACTACATGCTCTGCCTCGGCGGGGGGACCAGGGAGGACGGCAAGGTCCGGTTCGGGACGAAGGTGGGGCGGATCCCCGTGCGCCGGGTGCCGGAGGCGGTCCGGCGCGTCATGGGCCTTATCCGGTCCGGGGCGGTCGGCGGAGAATCCCCCGGGGAGACCGTCTCCCGGCTGGGAAACTCCCCGTTCCAGGCCGCCCTCGAGGGACTGCTCGAGCCCTCCCCGGAAAGTTTCGGGGAGGAGGATTTCACGGACCTGGGGCCCGACGGCCCCGTCACTTTCCCCCCGGACCGCTCCGGTCCGAAGGCTCCGTGACGGGCTGACGCGGGAAGGGGTTGTACGGCCCTGCCCGGGACGAAGGCGATGTTGTACAATCTTTCCCTACATGCGCACGAAGGAAAGGGGGTGATCTCCTTGGCGGATTCGATGATCCGGTTCCCCGTCTCATCCTGAGGCGGAGAATGCCCCGCCGGTCGGCGGGGTGGACGGCAGGTCGATCCGTACGGAAACTTCCCCGGAAAGGAGATCGCTTCCGATGTCGATGGAATGCCACGAGGGGAGAACATCCCGTAAGCGATATGGCTGCACGCCCCGGATTCCGATCCTCCTGCTGTTTGTCCTGACGCTTCTGCCCGGGGTCTCTTCCGCGAAGGAAAAACGGGGAATCGTCACGGTGACGGTCGACCTCAACGCTTCGGCCGAGGCGAAACAGGTCCGGTTGTGGATCCCCTATCCGATGTCCGATGAAACCCAGCGGATCACCGACGTGGCGATCCGGGGGAACTACTCCTCGACGGGGGTGTACCGGGAAGACCGGTACGGCGTAACGATCCTCTTCGTGGAGTGGGATGCCCCGACATCGAAGCGGACGATGACCTATTCCTTCCGGGTGAAGAGGAAGGAAATCTCGGTGAAGGAGTTCCCCGGAACCGAACTGCCCCTCTCCCGGGAGGAGTTCTCCCTCTACCTCTCCCCGACCCGGCGGGGACCGACGGATGGAGAGGTGGCGGCGCTGGCCGCCCGGATCTCCGGGGAGAAATCTTCGGTCCGGGAAAAGGCGAGGGCCGTCTACGACTGGATCGTGGAGAACATGCACCGGGACCCGGACGTGAAGGGGTGTGGCCTGGGGGAGGTGACGGCGCTTCTTACGTCCCTGGGAGGCAAGTGCGCCGACATCCACTCGGTCTTCGTCGCGCTGGCCCGCGCGGCCGGCGTCCCGGCACGGGAGATCTTCGGGCTTCGTCTTCCTCCGGGCAAGGAAGGAGAAATCACCGGCTGGCAGCACTGCTGGGCCGAGTTCTACCTTCCCGGAAAGGGCTGGGTCGTCGTCGACCCCGCGGACGTGCGCAAGGCGATCCTGACGAAGAAGATCTCCCTGGAAGAGGCAAAGCCGATCCGAGAGTACTACTTCGGGGCCGTCGACGAGAAGCGGGTGGAATTCGGCACGGGGCGGGATCTGGTGTTGACCCCCGCACAGGCGGGCGAGCCGCTCAACTACTTCATGTATCCGTACGCGGAGGCGGACGGCAGACCGTTGAACGAGGACCTCTACGGGGATAACATCGGCTACCGGATCCATTACCGGGAGATGTAGCCAACGACCGGTGGCCAAGAATCCCCCGGTCCGTGTAGAATCGACGTACCATCGTCCCGCGGAGGTGTGCCGCGATGCATCCCTGGCACGACGTCCCGATCGGCCCGGGTGCGCCGGAGGAGGTCCAGGCGCTCATCGAGATCCCCAAGGGGAGCAAGGTCAAGTACGAGTTGGACAAGGGGACGGGACTGATCCGGGTCGACCGGATCCTCTACTCGTCCGTGATGTACCCGGCGAACTACGGGTTCATCCCGCAGAGCCTCGGGGACGACGGGGATCCACTGGATGTGCTGGTCCTGATGCAGGAGCCGGTTTCTCCGCTATCCATCGTCCGGGCACGCCCCATCGGGATCATGACGATGCTGGACCAGGGGCAGAAGGACGAGAAGATCCTCTGCGTCCACCTCGACGACCCGGAGTACAGGGTGTACGGGAACATCGACGAAGAAGCCGTGGAAGCGATCCGGGACGCGATGGGTTCGTATCGGGAACGATTCGGGGCAGGGAGATGACCGGACGGATCCTGTTCATCGACGACGACCGGGGGGGGCGGGAAATGGCCCTCTTCAACCTCCGGAAGGCGGGGTACAAGGTGACCGCCGCCTCGGACGGGCAGGAGGGGCTCTCCCTCTTCTCGTCGGAGAAGTTCGACCTGGTCATTACCGATGTCAAGATGCCGGGGATCTCCGGGATCGAGGTGCTCCGGCGGATCCGGGAGCAGGACTCCGACGTTCCCGTCCTGGTCATCACCGCGTTCGGCAACGTGGAGACGGCGGTCGAGGCGATGAAGGAGGGAGCCTACGACTTCATCGGGAAGCCGTTCAACAAGGACCAGCTCCTGCTCTCCGTCGAAAAGGCGCTCGACCGTCGCCGGCTTGCGGCCGAGGTGCGGAACCTGCGGATCCGCGCGAGCGGGGTAGAACGGGAGATCGTGTCGGTCTCCGGGGCGATGGAGCGGGTCCTGGAGATCGCCGACCGGGTGGCGGCCACCGACGCCTCGGTCCTGATCACGGGGGAAAGCGGCACGGGGAAGGAGGCGGTCGCGAGGCGGATCCATGTCCGCTCCCCCCGCGCCGAGGGGCCGTTCGTGGCGGTCAACTGCGCCGCCATTCCCGGGGAACTGCTCGAGTCGGAGCTGTTCGGGCATGCGCGCGGGGCGTTCACCGGCGCGGTGCGCGACCGGCTCGGACGCTTCCGGCAGGCGAACCGGGGGACGCTGTTCCTCGACGAGATCGGGGAGATCCCCCTGACGCTCCAGGCGAAACTGCTTCGCGCCCTCCAGGAAAGGATCGTGGATGTCGTCGGCGGCGACAACCCGGTGCCCGTCGACGTACGGATTCTCGCGGCGACGAACCGGGATCTCCTCGACCGGATCGGGGAGGGGACCTTCCGGGAAGACCTCTATTACCGGCTGAACGTGGTGGAGATCCGGGTGCCGCCGCTCCGGGACCGACCGGAGGATATCCCTCCCCTGGTGGAGCACTTCATGGTGGAGCTGGCGCCCGACCGGGACGTGGCGGTGCCGCCGGCGGTGATGAACGAGCTGAAGATCCGGCCGTGGCCGGGGAACGTGCGGGAGCTGAAAAACGCCTGCGAGCGGATGGTGATCCTGTGCCGCGGGAGCGAGGTGGCGGCGGCCGACCTGCCCCCCCTAACGCCGAGGCAGAAGGCCGGCGACGGGGCGTCGGAGGGAGAAGAGTGGCCGAACCTTCCTCCGGAGGGGTTGTCGCTGGTCGACCTTGAGAAGAGGGTGATCGAGCGGGCGCTGCGGCAGAAGGGGGGGAACATCACCCAGGCGGCCGCCTTCCTGCGGATCCCGCGGCACATCCTCGTCTACCGGATCGAGAAGTACGGAATCCGGCGGGATGGCTGAACACCGGCCGCCGGGCTTCTGGGACGGGGTGGCCGCCGACCTGCGGCCGATCTTCTCCCGGAAGATGCTCCTGGTGGCCTGGGCCCCCTGCCTGGCGATCACTGTCCTGCACTACCGGACCACGGCGGAATTCGTCTGGGCGCACGACGTTCTCCGGCGACTCTACTACCTCCCCATCCTGTTCGCCGCCTTCTCCGTCGGATTGCGCGGGGGGGTCGCGGTCTCCGTCTTCGCCTCCCTGATCTACTTTCCCCACGCCTTTCTCTCTCTCGTGGCGCGGGACCCGGGGGATGTACTGGAGAAGGGGCTGGAAATACTCCTCTACAACATCGTCGCGGTGGTGGCGGGCATGCTGGTGGACCGCGAGCGGGAGGAGCGGGCGAAGCAGCAGCGGCTGGCGGCGAAGCTCTCCGACGCGCTCGAGGAACAGCGGCGGATCGAGGCGCAGCTGATCCGGGCGGGGCGCCTGGGGGCGCTGGGGGAGCTGACCGCGGGGATCGCCCACGAGATCAAGAACCCTCTCCACGCGATGAAAGGGACCGCCGAGATCCTCCGGGACGTCGTTCCCCGCGAGGCCCCGGAGCGTAAGATGCTCGACCTGCACATCGAAGAGATCGACCGGCTGGCGCAGACCTCGGAAAGGTTCCTGACCTTCGCACGGCCCTCCCCGCCCGACCGCAGGCCGGTGAACCTCGCGGAGATCGCCGGGAGGGTGGTTTCGCTCGTGGAGGCGCAGGCGGGCAGGGAAGGGGTTCAAACCGTCGTCCGCCCGCACGAGGGGGAAAATCGGCCCGGCGTGTCGGGAGATCCGGAGCAGCTGACCCAGCTTCTCCTGAACATCGCGATCAACGGGGTGCAGGCGATGGCTGGAGGAGGCGGCGGGGTACTGACCTTCTCCGTCGGGCCGGAAAGGCAGGGAGACCGGCCCTTCTTCGCCGTCCGCGTATCGAACACGGGGCCGACGATCCCCGAGGATCAGCTGGAGCGGATCTTCGACCCCTTCTTTACCACGAAGGATGCGGGGACCGGCCTGGGGCTTTCCATCTGCGCACGGATCGCTGAACAGCACGACGGCTACCTGTCCGTACGCAATCTGCCGGACGGGACAGGGGTGGAGTTCGCGCTCGCGCTGCCGGCGGAGGGCCAGGACGTGGGAAAGGGCCGATGACCGGGATGCCGCGGAGGACCCGTCTCCTGCTCCCGGTGCTGCTGGCCTTAGGGATAGCGCTTGCCGCCGGGTGCAGGAAGCCGGCGGACCGGGGCCGCGCGCCGGGAGACCTCGCCGCCCGGCAGCTCCGGGTCGTGGCCACGACCGGGATGATCACCGACATCGTCCGGGAGATCGGGGGAGACCGGGTCTCCGTCACCGGCCTGATGGGACCCGGGGTCGACCCTCACCTCTACAAGGCCAGCGAGGGGAACGTCATCGTCATGGCGGAGGCCGACGTCATCTTCTACAACGGGCTTCACCTGGAGGGGAAGTTGACGGAGGTGTTCGAGAAGATGGGGGGGAGGATCTCCACGGTGGCTGTCACCGACGGGATCGACCGGGGGATCCTCCTTCGCCCGCCGGAGTTCGAGGGGGCCTACGACCCCCACGTCTGGTTCGACGTCACCCTCTGGATGAAGGCGGTGGAGAAGGTGGCGGAGGGGCTGGGGGGTATCGATCCCGCGCACGGGGAAACCTACCGGAAAAACGCCGCCGCGTACCTGGAGCGGCTGGCCGCCCTCCACCGGCATGTGCAGGCGCGCGCTGGGGAGCTGCCTCCGGAACGGCGGGTGCTGATCACCGCGCATGACGCCTTCAACTATTTCGGGCGGGCCTACCGGTTCGAGGTCCGCGGCCTGCAGGGGGTGAGCACCGTGACGGAGGCGGGGACGGGGGACATCCGGGCGCTGGCCCTGCTGATCGTGGAGAGGAGAATTCCCGCGGTGTTCGTGGAGACCTCGATCTCCCCCCGCACCATCCAGGCGCTCCAGGAGGCGGTGGCGGCTCGAGGGTATACTGTAAAAATAGGAGGCGGGTTGTATTCCGACGCGCTCGGGGATCCCGGGTCCCCGGAAGGGACCTACATCGGGATGGTGCGCCACAACATCGACACCATCGTGGACGCGTTGAAGCGGTAGAAAGGAGACGAGGGCCGATGGCAGGCATCCCGCGGGGAGAGGCCATGGAAGAAGCCGGCGGCGCGCAGGCGATCCGGGTCGAGGACCTGACGGTGGCCTACGGGGAGAAGCCGGTCCTGTGGGACGTCGACCTGGAAGTTCCGCAGGGCGTTCTCATGGCGGTCGTGGGCCCCAACGGTGCAGGAAAGACGACGCTGATCAAGGCGATCATGGGACTGGTTGAACCGGTCGCCGGCTCCGTCGAGGTCTTCGGAAAGCCATACCGGGAGCAGAGGCGGCTGGTGGGGTACGTCCCGCAGAGAAACAGCGTGGACTGGGATTTTCCCACGACCGTGCTCGATGTCGTCATGATGGGCCGGTACGGGGCCCTTGGCTGGCTGCGGCGCCCCGGACGGACGGAACGGCACCTCGCCCTGGAGGCGCTGGAGCAGGTCGGGCTGACGGAATTCGCCGGCCGGCAGATCAGCCAGCTCTCCGGTGGACAGCAGCAGCGGGTGTTCCTGGCCCGGGCGCTCGTGCAGGACGCCCGGATCTATCTGATGGACGAGCCCTTCCAGGGGGTGGACGCCACCACGGAGCGTGCGATCGTCTCCCTGCTGAAGGGGATGCGCGCCGCGGGGAAGACGGTGGTGGTGGTGCACCACGATCTCCAGACGGTTCCCGAGTATTTCGACTGGGTCACCCTGCTCAACGTCCGCCGGATCGCGAGCGGTCCGGTGGACACGGAGTTCACCGACCGGAACCTGCGGCTGGCGTACGGGGGCCGGGTCTCCTACCTGACCCATCACACGCACGGGGAGACGGATCCCGGGGCGGGCGGGTAGAACGGTAGCGGCCGTGGACCTTCTCGACCTTCCGGTCCGGATCTTCTCCGACTACACGCTCCGCTCCGTCGCCCTGGGGGCGGCGGTCCTGGGGGTCGCGAACGGCGCGCTGGGCTCCTTCGCCGTCCTCCGGAGGCAGAGCCTGCTGGGGGACGCCATCTCCCACGCCGCGCTCCCGGGGATCGCCCTGGCCTTCCTGCTGACCGGAAGCAAGGCCTCCCTCGTCCTCCTGCTCGGCGCGGCCGCCGCCGGGTGGATCGGCACCCTGCTGGTTCTCGGCATCGTCCGGAACAGCCGGATCAAGCAGGACAGCGCCCTGGGGCTGATCCTGTCGGTCTTTTTCGGGTTCGGGCTGGTCCTGTTGACCTACATCCAGAGGATCCCGACCGCCTCGCAGGCGGGGCTCGACAAGTTTCTCTTCGGGCAGGCGGCGACCCTGCTGAAGCGGGACGTCCAGACGATCGCGGTCCTGGGAGGAGTCGCCCTGGTCCTGCTGATGGTCTTCTGGAAGGAATTCAAGCTGCTCTCCTTCGACCCGGAATTCGGCGCGACCCTCGGGTTCCCCGCCCGTTCGCTCGACATTCTCCTGACGACCCTGCTGGTGGTGGCGATCGTGATCGGACTGCAGACGGTGGGAGTGGTGCTGATGAGCGCGATGGTCGTCGCCCCCGCGGCCGCGGCGAGACAGTGGACCGACCGGCTGGGAGTGATGGTCTTGCTTTCGGCGCTATTCGGCGCGCTGGCGGGGGTGGCCGGCGCGCTGGTCAGCGGCGCGGCGGCGCGCTTGCCGACCGGTCCCACGATCGTCCTCTGCCTGACCGGGATCGTGGCGGTCTCCCTCTTCCTGGCCCCCAACCGGGGGCTGGTCTGGGGATGGGTTCGCGAGCGGGGGAGCCGAAGGGAGCTGCGGGTGGACGCGGTGCTGGCCGATCTCCGCATCCTCGCGATGCAGCACGAGGGGGAGGAGCGCGCCCATCCGATCGAGGTGCTCCGCACCATGGCGGTCGGCCACGGAGGTGTGGACAACAGCCTGAGGGTGCTCGAGGAGCGGGGGCTGGCGCGCCAAACGGAATCCGGGGACTGGACGATCACCGCCCGGGGGATGGAGGAGGCCCGGCGGCAATCCGGGACGCGGGAGGAGGCGGAATGACCGCGCCGCAGCTGGAGATCCAGCTGATCGCCTCGGTCGTGGCGGTCGCCTGCGCCCTGCCCGGGGTCTTCCTGGTCCTGCGCAGGATGGCGATGATGAGCGACGCGATCAGCCACTCGATCCTGCTGGGGATCGTGCTGGCCTTCTTCCTGGTCCGGGACCTCTCCTCTCCTTTCCTGGTGCTGGCGGCGGCCCTGGCCGGGCGACTGACGGTGAGCCTGGTGGAATGGCTGCGCCGCACGAATCTGGTCCGTGAGGATGCCGCGATCGGGCTGGTCTTCCCGGCGATGTTCAGCGCGGGGGTGATCCTGATCTCGCGGTACGCCGGCAGCGTCCACCTGGACGTGGACTCGGTTCTGCTCGGGGAACTGGCCTTCGCCCCGTTCCACCGGCTCGTCCTGTTCGGGGCGGACGTGGGGCCGAAGGGCCTCTACCTGATGTCGGCGATCCTGCTCCTGAACCTGGCCTTCATCCTGATGTTCTACAAGGAGCTGAAGGTGGCCACGTTCGACGAGGCACTCGCCGGGGCGCTCGGGCTGGCCCCGGCGGCCATCCACTATGTCCTCATGAGTCTGGTCGCCGTGACGGCCGTGGGCGCCTTCGACGCGGTCGGATCGATCCTGGTGGTGGCGCTCATGATCGGTCCTCCCGCCACTGCCTACCTGATGACCGATCGGTTGTCGCGGATGCTGGCCTTGAGTGCGCTGATCGGCGTCGTGTGCGCGGTCGGCGGCTACTGGGCGGCCCATTGGCTGGACGCCTCGATCGCCGGCTGCATGGCCACTGTCGCCGGCCTTCTCTTCCTCGCGGCGTTCCTGGCGGTCCCCGGCAGGGGACTGGTCGCGGTGACGCTGCGGCGGGCCCGGCAGCGGATCGAGTTTGCCCGTACCATGCTGCTCGTCCATCTTTACCATCACGAAGGGCTCCCCGAGGAGCGGCGGGAGAACCGGGTGGAGCATCTGCAGGAGCACCTGAGGTGGAATCCGGATTTTGCGGCGCGGGTCGTCTCCGCCGCCCGCCGGAGCGGGATGGTCTCCCCGGACGACGGGGTTCTCTTTCTCACCGCGGAAGGGCGGGAACAGGCGAAGAGGGCGATGGTCGGCTAGCAACCGTACTGTTGCAGAATAGTGTGCAACTTCCCCGGAATATGCTGCTGCTACTCCTCTGATAGCATGGGACAAGGAGGAAGGGCATGAGCGACGGAAATCGGTCCTGCTCCCACGGACACGGGGGGGCAAGCGCCCCGGAGAAGACGTTCCGCGACCCCGTCTGCGGGATGACCGTCGACCCGGAGAGCCCCCTCCAGCATACCCATGCCGGGACCCCCTACCGGTTCTGCAACCCGGGATGCCTCGCAAAATTCCGGGACGATCCGGGCCGGTACCTGGATGCCGGGAAGGAGGAAGGGAAAGCGGCCGGGATTACGGCAGCCGCGCAAGCCGCCTCCGCCGGGGTGGAGCACACCTGCCCGATGCACCCCGAGGTGCGACAGGCCGGCCCGGGAAGCTGCCCGAAGTGCGGCATGGCGCTGGAGCCGGCCGGACCGGTGATGCCCGCCGTGCGGACGGAGTGGACCTGCCCGATGCACCCCGAGGTGGTGGAGGAGGCGCCGGGGAACTGCCCGAAATGCGGGATGGCGCTCGAATCCCGCACCGTTTCCGCGGAAGAGGAGGAGAACCCGGAGCTGGTCGACATGCGGCGGCGGTTTTGGGTGAGCGCGGTGATCACGGTTCCGCTCTTCCTGGTCGCCATGGCCGATTTCCTCCCGGGACGCCCCTTGGAGAGGGTATTTCCCCAAGGGACCCTCTCCTGGATCGAGCTGGCGATGGCCACGCCGGTCGTCCTCTGGGGCGGGTGGCCCTTCTTCGTCCGGGGGGGACAGTCGGTCGTCCGCAGAAGTCTCAACATGTTCACCCTGATCGGGCTCGGCGTCGGCGTGGCCTATCTCTACAGCCTGGTGGCGGCGCTTTTCCCGGGGATCTTTCCTGCGTCCTTCCGCGGGGAGTCGGGGGAGGTGGCGCTCTACTTCGAGGCCGCGGCGGTCATCGTGACGCTGGTGCTGCTCGGGCAGGTGCTGGAGCTCAAGGCCCGCAGCCAGACGGGGGCCGCCATCAAGGCGCTTCTCGGGTTGGCCCCGAAGACGGCCCGCCGCCTCCGCGACGACGGGTCCGACGAGGATGTTCCGCTCGACCAGGTGCGTCCCGGGGACCGCCTGCGGGTGCGCCCGGGCGAGAAGGTCCCGGTGGACGGGATCGTTCTCGAGGGGAGAAGTTCCATCGACGAGTCGATGGTCACCGGCGAGCCGATCCCGGTGGAAAAGAGCAGTGGTGACCGGGTGACCGGGGCCACGGTGAACGGGACCGGGTCGCTCGTGATGCGGGCGGAGAAGGTCGGATCGGAGACGCTGCTCGCTCGGATCGTCCAGATGGTGGCGGAGGCGCAGCGCAGCCGCGCCCCGATCCAGAAGCTGGCGGACCAGGTGGCCGGATATTTTGTTCCGGTGGTCGTTGCGGTCGCCGTCGTCACGGCATTTGTGTGGGGGCTGGCCGGCCCGGAGCCCCGGATGGCTCATGCTCTCATCAACGCGGTCGCTGTGCTCATCATCGCCTGCCCTTGCGCGCTGGGGCTGGCCACTCCCATGTCGATCATGGTCGCCACCGGAAAAGGGGCGACGGCCGGAGTGCTCTTTAAAAATGCCGAGGCGATCGAGGTGATGCGCAAAGTCGATACCCTCGTGGTCGACAAGACCGGGACGCTGACGGAAGGCAAACCGAAGCTGGTCACCGTGATCCCCGCGGATGGGTGGGACGAGCCGGGGCTGCTCCGGGTCGCCGCGACCCTGGAACGGGGAAGCGAGCACCCGCTGGCGGCGGCCATCGTGCAGGGGGCCGGAGAGCGGGGAGTCGAGCCGGCCGCCGCGGAGGCCTTCGAATCGGTGACCGGCAAAGGGGTTACCGGTACCGTGGAAGGCCGGTCCGTGGCCCTGGGCAACCGGAAGCTGATGGAGACGCTCCGGGTCGATCCCGGAGATTTTGCAGAGCAGGCCGAGAGACTGCGCGCGGAAGGCCAGACGGTGATGTTCGTGGCGGTGGACGGGAAGGCGGCCGGGCTGCTCGGTGTCGCCGACCCCATCAAGGAAAGCACCCCGGAGGCGATCCGGCGGCTCCACGGTGAGGGGATCCGGATCGTCATGCTCACCGGCGACAGCCGGACCACGGCCGAGGCGGTCGCGGCGAAACTCGGCCTCGATGAGGTGGTGGCGGAAGTCCTGCCGGACCAGAAGGCGGACGCGGTGAAGCGCCTCCAGGCCGAGGGCCGGGTCGTGGCGATGGCGGGCGACGGGATCAACGACGCGCCGGCGCTTGCGCAGGCCCAGGTCGGGATCGCGATGGGGACCGGGACCGATGTTGCGATGGAGAGCGCCGGGGTCACCCTGGTCAAGGGGGACCTGCGGGGGATCGTCCGGGCCCGGGCCTTGAGCCGGGCCACGATGGGGAACATCAGGCAGAACCTCTTCTTCGCCTTCCTCTACAACGCGGTGGGGGTCCCCGTGGCGGCCGGCGTTCTCTACCCCTTTTTCGGGGTGCTGCTCAGCCCCATGATCGCCGCCGCGGCGATGAGCTTCTCCTCCGTCTCCGTCGTGGGGAACGCGCTGCGCCTTCGGACCGCGAGGCTCTGACACCGGGATTTCGCAGAATACTCTTCACACGCTGCAGAAAATTCGAAGGGCCCGGGCGTTCCACGGGCCCCTCGTTATTGCGGAACTCCCTGCAATGAAAGTGGTTTCCACTGATCCGGCCATTGGCATACCCCCTGCATCATACCGTCATGGAATCGGAACACGGGAAGATCCCGGGAGAGGAGGAGAACGAAATGGGGTGGATGATGCTGTTCTGGGTCCTCCTTATCGTGGCGGTCCCCACCATCCTCTGGTTCCTCCTCACCGAGAAGCGGAGGAAACCCCGGTGAAAAAGGGACTGGTTGCGCTGATCGGATTCCTGGCGGCGGCGACCTACTTTCTATGGGAGGAGCACCAGGTGCATATCCTGGGGGCGCTTCCCTGGGCGCTGCTGTTGCTGTGCCCGTTCCTCCATTTCTTCATGCACCGCGGACACGGGGGCCACGGGTCCCAGGATGGACACGGTGGCGCAGGCGGCCATGCGGGAAAACCCGGCGATGCCGGATCCGGAGGAGAAAGATGAATCATCCAGGATCCGCGTACGGTCTCTGGGCTCTCGTCCTGATCAACTCCGCGGTTTTCATCCTGTTCGCGGCGAGCTTCGCGAAGCCGACCACGAAGCGGGACTGGCGCTCCTTCGGGGCGTTTTCCGCCTTCATCGTGGCGCTCT
>MGPV01000018.1:0-2582 GCA_001797615.1 Deltaproteobacteria bacterium GWC2_65_14 | reverse complement strand
CTGTCCGGGTGGCTTCAGACGCGGCTCCCCGGGGCGGACCTCTTCTCCCACGAGTCCGGGCACCTCTGGCATACGCTGTTCGGGTTTTCGGGGGACCCGCATTTCGATCCGCTCCACATCCTGAGCAACCTTTTCATCCTGGCCGGGTTCCTCCTGCTCTATTCCGCGTGGAAGGTGCTCTATGCGGCCCAGAGGGACCGGCAAACGGCGACGACCGGGCCGTATGCCCGCGTCCGCCATCCGCAGTACGGCGGGTTCATCCTGATCCTCTTCGGGTTCCTCCTTCAGTGGCCGACGCTGCTGACGCTGCTCATGTTTCCTGCGCTGGTCACCATGTATTACCGGCTCGCTCTGCGAGAGGAGGCGGAGTCCCGCGAGGCGTTCGGAGCTGCATGGATCGAGTATGCGAATCGCACGCCTCGATTTTTTCCGAGGTTCGGAAGGATGCCGGCAGGGGTGTCCGAAGTCGGCAAGGGATAGGAGAGGGTCCATCTATCGGCAAGGAGGAGTCCGATGACCAAGCTTGTCGGGGAAAAGGTCCGGATGCGGATCTGGATCGGCGAGGGGGACAGGTACGGGGACGATCTCCTGTACGAGGCGCTCGTCAGGTTGTTCCGGAAGGAGGGGTTCTCCGGGGCGACCGTCATTCGCGGGATTGCGGGGTACGGCGCCCGCAGTCTCCGGCGGGGGAAGGACTCGGCGGAGATGTCGCGCGATCTCCCGGTGATCGTCATCGCGGTCGACACGCAGGAGAAGATCGACCAGGTGATGCCGAAGATCGACGAGATGATGAGCGGCGGGATGATCACCCTCGAAAAAACCACCGCCCTCCGCTACGCCCACAAGCACCGCTGACCGGGAGGGGGCAGGATCGCCCCACCCGCAGGCCCGGGGCGGGGGCGGTCAGGATCTCTGCCAGCGCAGCCAGGCGGAGAATATCTTCTTCACCGTGGGAGTGAGCCGGGTCCGGTTGTAGGCGTCGGCCAGCTTCTTGACCACCTCCCCCTGCGTCGGGTAGGGGTGGATCGTCTTTCCGATCGCGGAGAGCCCGAGGCCGGCGGCCATGGCCAGCGAAAACTCGTTGATCATGTCCCCGGCATGGCCGGCAACGATCGTGGCGCCCAGGATCGTATCGCTTCCTTTCCGCAGATGCACGCGGGCGAACCCTTCCGTCTCCCCGTCGAGCAGCGCCCGGTCGACGTCGGAAAGGGGGACGGTCATCGTCGTCACCGGGATCCCCCGGGTCGTAGCATCCTTCTCGTACATCCCCACGTGGGCGATCTCCGGGTCGGTGTAGGTGCACCAGGGAACGACCAGCGCGGAGCTTTTCTGCCTTCCGAGGAACAGGGCGTTGGCGATCAGGATGCGGGCCAGCGCGTCGGCGGTGTGGGTGAACTTGTAGGGGAAGCAGATGTCGCCCGCGGCGAAGACGCGCGGGTTGGAGGTCCGGAGCCGGTCGTCGACGAGGACTCCGCGCCGGGGGTCGTAGGCGATCCCCACCGATTCCAGGTTCAGTCCGTCCACGTTGGGGGCCCGCCCGATGCCGACGAGGATCTCGTCGACGCGGACCTGCAGCGGTTCCCCCCCCTGCTCCACGTGGACGATCTTGTCTGGCCCTTCCTTCCCGACCCGCACGACCTTCGCGTTCAGCAGAAGGTTCACCCCGTCCGACAGGAGAGCATCCTGCACGACGGCCGCGGCGTCGGGGTCCTCCCGGGAGAGGATGTGGGGCCCCATCTCCACCAGGGTCACCCGGCTGCCCATGCGGCAGAAGGACTGGGAAAGTTCCGATCCTATCGGGCCGGCGCCGATCACGGCGATCCTCGGGGGAAGTTCCGTCAGGGAAAAAACCGTTTCGTTGGTCAGGTAGCCGACCTCCTCGATCCCCGGGATGGGGGGAGCCGCCGCCCGCGCCCCGGTGCAGATGGCGGCCCTCGCAAACCGCAGCCGCGCGCCGTCCACCTCGACGACGTCGGGACCGGCGAAACGACCTTCTCCCAGGAAGACGTCGATTCCCAGCGTCTCCGAGAAGCGGCGGACGGAGTCGTGGCCGCTGATCTTGGCGCGGATCCTTCGCATCCTCTCCATCGCCTTGCCGAAGTCGATCGTGAGCTGTTCGGTTCCGCCCACGCCGAATTTCCCGGCGGTTCGCGCTCCGTGGATGGCCCGGGCCGGCCGGATGACCCCCTTGGAGGGAACGCATCCGACGTTCAGGCAGTCCCCACCCATGAACTCGCGCTCGATCAGGGCGACCTTCGCGCCAAGGCCGGCGGCCCCCGCGGCGGTGACAAGACCGGCCGTCCCCGCCCCGATCACCACCAGGTTGTAGCGCTCGGCGGGGGCGGGATTCTTCCATCCCGGCGGGTGGACGTTGTCCACCCAGGTGCGGTTTTCCTCGGTGTCCGGCAGGACGACGAACGGTTTCGTCATGGGGAGTCCCCTTTCAGCTTCTGGATGATCTTGGGGATGAAGAAGGAGAAGACGAAGAGGGCCACGGAGAAGACCACCTTGAAGGAGAGGAGGTCCGCCCAGTTGCCGCTTGCCCACACTTCCTTCACGGTGCCCACGAAGAAGGTGAAGAT
>MGPV01000017.1:28400-123423 GCA_001797615.1 Deltaproteobacteria bacterium GWC2_65_14 | reverse complement strand
CCCGCATCGCTGCGGGTCCCCGGTCGGCAGCGGGATCACGACGGGGCGCAATCAGGCGCAGCCAGCCGAAGGAGGGGGGATGAGCGGAGATAAAAAGATTGAACCGGGGGCGGAGGGCGGGCGGAGCGAAGCCCCCCTCCGAGGCGGCGGAGCCGACCCCGAGCGTCGACAGGACAGGCTGTACATTGAACCGGGGACCCCCGCGAGCCAGGGGCCCGATGCCGGTGTCCAGCACCGCCGAATTCCCGGGAAATTGTTGTAGAATCGTCTCGTGTCTACCACGGGGACGAGGAAACGGCTGGCCGACCTGGGCGCGGTTGCTTCGGGGCTTGCGCACGAGATCCGCAACCCGCTGAACTCCCTCTACATCAACAGCCAGATCCTGGACGAGATCCTCGCGGACCTTCCGGAGGGGGCGACGGACCGGAAGGAGGAGCTCCTCTCCCTGGCCCGGGCGAACATGAAGGTCACCCGGCGGCTGAACGACATCCTCTCGGAGTTCCTGCGGTTCGCCAGGCCCCCGTCGCCGGAGCTGGTGGTGGCCGACCTGAACCGGGTCGTGGCGGAGACGATCCGCTTCCTGGAGGTCGATTTCGCCCGGCGGGGGATCGGGCTGACCGCGAACTGCCATACGGCCCCGCTTCCCCTGTTCGCCGACGAGAAGAAGCTCAAGCAGGCTCTGATCAACGTCCTGCTCAACGCCGAGGAGGCGATGGACAAGGGGGGGAAGATCGTCCGGGTGACCACCGGCCTCGCGAAGGGACGCCCCTTCGTCCGGGTCTCCGACAACGGACGCGGCATCCCGAAAAAGGACCGCCGCCAGATCTTCCGGCTCTTCTTCTCCACCCGGAAGAACGGGACCGGGCTCGGCCTTCCGATCGTCCGCCAGATCGTCCGGGAGCACGGCGGCAAGATCGGCATCCGGAGCCGGGAAGGGAAGGGGACGACGGTGACCATCTCCCTTCCCCCGGAGAAGGAGTTCAAGGCACAGCTGTCCGCGGAATCGGGGGAGCGGGCGCTTCCGGAAAGGATCCGGTGATGGAGAAGGCGAAGATCCTCGTCATCGACGACGACGCGGACAGCCTCGCAAGCGTCGTCGCGGCGCTGCGGAGGGACGGCTACGACGTCGTCCCGTCCGCCGATCCGAAGGAGGGGCTCGCCCGGCTCGCCTCGGAAGGGGCCGACATCGTCCTGACCGACCTGCGGATGCCGGGCCTCAACGGCATGGAGGTGATCCGGCATGTCGTTCGCGAGAACCCCGGCATCCCGGTTATCGTCCTGACCGCGTTCGGTACGGTGGAAAGCGCCGTGGAGGCGGTCCGGGCCGGCGCTTCCGATTACCTCCTGAAGCCGGTCGGGATCCCCCAGCTGCGCGCGGCGGTCTTCAAGGCGCAGAAGGAGAGGGAGAAGAACCGTGAGCTGGAGAGGAAGGACCGGGAGATCGAGCGGCTCCGCGAGGAGGCGGGACACAGGGGGGGCGTCCCCGGGATCATCGGATCCTCCCGGGCGATGGACGAGGTGCTGCGCAAGGTCCGGCTGGTCGCCCCCACCCGGATGAACGTCCTCATCCAGGGGGAGAGCGGAACCGGGAAGGAGGTCGTGGCGCGGGAGATCCATGCGCAAGGCCCGAGAAGGGAGAGTCCCTTCGTGCCGGTCAACTGCGCCGCCATCCCGGAGAACCTGCTCGAGTCGGAGATGTTCGGCCACGAGCGGGGCGCATTCACCGGAGCGGTCGCCGCCCGCGCGGGGAAGTTCGAGATGGCCGGGGGGGGGACCCTCTTCCTGGACGAGATCGGGGAGATCTCCCCCGCGCTGCAGGCGAAGCTCCTCCGGGCGATCGAGCAGAAGGAGATGAACCGCGTCGGCAGCGACCAGGTGATCCGGGTCGACGTCCGGATCCTGGCCGCGACCAACCGGGACCTGAGGGAGAAGGTCCAGGAGAAGGCGTTCCGGGAGGACCTGTTCTACCGGCTGAACGTCTTCAACATCACGGTCCCGCCGCTGCGGGAGCGTCGTGAGGATATCCCGAAATTCGCGGAGCACTTCCTGGAGCAGGTCAGCCGGGAGAATTCCGTTCCCCGGAAGCGTCTTTCGCCCGAGGCGGTGCGGCTCCTGCTCTCCTACCGCTGGCCGGGGAACATCCGCGAGCTGCGGAACGCGGTGGAGACCTCGGCGCTCGTCGCGGAGGGAGACACGATCCGGGGGGAGGATCTCCCCGCGGAGATTTCCACAGGCCGCTTGCCTCCCTCGACGTCCGGCCCGATACCGCTCCCCGCTCCGAAGACCCTCCAGGAGATCGGACGGGAGGCGATCGTCGCCGCCCTGGCGGAGACCGGCGGGAACAAGACCCGGGCCGCAAAGATCCTCGGCATCGGCCTGCGCACCCTCCACCGGAAGGTCAAGGAGTACGGGATTTCCTGAACCGGTGGAACTCCAACAGGGTGGAGCCGGCTATCTGTGCCACTATGGCGCTTTTTTTTGGCACACATAGCGCCATGGTGGCATCCCCTATTTATTCCCTCAAGAGGTACCCGGCATCAGCATGGGAAATAATCGTAGCTTTATCAATGGGCTCTGGAATCAGCATCGCTTGACGGCATTCGGCACGGTTATTGGTTGTTTTCGTACCGGGAGGAGAAAAAATGGAGACCCGGAGGGTCGTGCTGATCGCCGACGCGCAAGGGGACGACTGGAGTCCGGTGGCTCCCCTGCTCGGGGCGCTCTCGGAGGCGGGAGCGATGACGGAGCTGTTCACCGACAGCGGCGCCGGCTTCCGCAGCGTCGTGGGCGGGGGCACCGATCTGCTGGTGATCGACATGGACACCCCGTCGCTGGGGGGGATGGATGCCCTGATCACGATCCGCAGGATCGCCTCCCGGGTCCCGGTCCTTCTCCTGGCCGCCGAGGACAGCAAGGCGAGGCGGATGTGGGCGGTCGAGATGGGGGTGGTCGGATATATCACGAAGCCGGTGGACGGGCGGGTGCTGGCCCGCTTCATCGAAAAAGTGCTGAGCGGATTGTAGAGGTTTAGGAAGAACCTATCGCAGGGAGGAGAGAATACAGATGGCAAAGATCATCGGAATCGATCTCGGGACCACGAACTCTGTCGTGGCGGTGATGGAGGGGGGGGAACCCAAGATCATCATCAACGAGGAAGGAAACCGGCTGACCCCCTCCGTGGTCGGGATCGGCAAGGGGGGCGAGGTCCTCGTGGGGCAGGCGGCCAAGCGGCAGGCGGTCCTGAACCCGGAGAACACGATCTTCTCGATCAAGCGGTTCATGGGACGGCGGTACGACGAGGTCGGCGAGGAGACCCGCCTGGTTCCCTACAAGGTCGTGCGAGGCCCCGCCCAGGAGGCCCGGGTGTCCGCGGGAGGGAAGGAGTACAGCCCCGAGCAGATCTCCGCCATGGTGCTGGGCAAGCTCAAGAAGGCGGCCGAGGCCTACCTGGGCGAGGAGGTGAAGCAGGCGGTCATCACGGTTCCGGCCTACTTCAACGACGCGCAGCGGCAGGCGACCAAGGATGCCGGCAAGATCGCCGGGCTCGACGTGCAGCGGATCATCAACGAGCCGACCGCCGCCGCGCTCGCCTACGGGCTGGACAAGAAGAAGAACGAGCTGATCGCGGTCTTCGACTTCGGAGGCGGCACCTTCGACATCTCGATCCTCGAGGTCGGGGACAACGTCGTCGAGGTGAAGGCCACCAGCGGGGACACCCACCTGGGGGGCGACAACATCGACCAGCGGCTCATCGAGTGGATCATCGCGGAGTTCCGCAAGGACCAGGGGATCGACCTGTCGAAGGACCGGACGGCGCTCCAGCGGCTCAAGGAGGCGGCGGAGAAGGCCAAGATCGAGCTCTCCTCGACGATGGAGACCGAGATCAGCCTCCCCTTCGTCACGGCGGACGCCACGGGGCCGAAGCACCTGCAGCTCAAGCTCACGCGGAGCAAGTTCGAGCAGATGGTCCAGGAAATCCTGGAGCGGACGCTGAAGCCGTGCGAGGTGGCGATCCGGGACGCCGGGATACCGGTGGACAAGATCGACGAGGTGGTGCTGGTCGGCGGCTCCACCCGGATCCCGAAGGTGATCCAGATGGTGAAGACGTTCTTCCAAAGGGACCCGCACCAGGGGGTGAACCCGGACGAGGTGGTGGCGGCCGGCGCCGCCGTGCAGGCCGGCGTCCTCGGCGGCGAGGTGAAGGATCTCCTGCTGCTCGACGTGACCCCCCTGTCGCTGGGGATCGAGACGCTGGGCGGCGTGATGACGAAGCTGATCGAGAAGAACACGACGATCCCGGTCCGCAAGAGCGAAAACTTCACCACGGCGGCGGACGGCCAGACCAGCGTCGAGGTTCATGTCCTGCAGGGGGAGCGGGACATGGCGGCCAGCAACCGGACGCTGGGCCGGTTCCATCTCGAAGGGATCCCCGCAGCCCAGCGGGGCGTTCCCAAGATCGAGGTGTCCTTCGACATCGACGCGAACGGGATCCTCCATGTCAACGCGAAGGACACGGCCACCGGCCGGGAGCAGAAGATCACGATCACCGCGTCGACCGGCCTGTCCAAGGAGGAGACCGACCGGATGATCCAGGAGGCCGAGGCGCACGCCCAGGAGGACCGGAAGCGGAAGGCGGCGATCGAGGCGCGCAACCAGCTGGACTCCCTGATCTACAGCACGGAGAAGACGATCCGGGAAAACCGGGAGAAGCTTCCCGCGGACCAGCTGTCGCAGGTGGAGGCGGCGGTCGCCGAGGCGAAGGAGAAGATGAAGGTCGAGGACGAGGCGGTCCTCAGGCAGGCGGCGGAAACCCTGATGAAGAGTTCCCATGGGCTGGCCGAGCACATGTACAGGCAGGCCGCCTCGCAGGAACAGACCTCCCCTCCCCCCGGCGGGGACGGGGAGACAAAGGAGCAGCCGGGAGAGGTGATCGACGCCGAGTACGAGGACCCCGCGAAAAAGTAAGGTATTGTCGAAGGAGGAACCCGGCTTCTGGAATCGCCGGAAGAAAGGAGAAAGCACCATGGAGATCGTACGTTGGAGAGACCCGTTCGGGGAACTGGAATCGATTCACGAGAGGATGAACCGGCTGTTCGAGGAAGCGTTCGCGCCCTCCCGCTCCCGGGAGGAGACGTGGGCCGGCAGCTGGGAGCCGGCGGTCGACATCTACGAGTCCGACGATGCCATCGTCGTGACGGCGGAGCTCCCCGGCGTGGAGAAGGACCAGGTTTCCGTGGAGGTCAAGGACGGAGTCCTGACCCTGCGGGGCGAGCGGAAATCCGAGCGGGACGTCAAGGAGGAGAGCTACCACCGGGTGGAGCGCGCCTACGGAACGTTCCACCGTTCGTTTACGGTTCCGCCCGGCGTGGACCCGGAAAAGGTCCAGGCCTCGATGAAGGACGGCGTGCTTGCGATCCGTTTGGAGAAGCGGGAAGAGACGAAACCGAAGCAGATCGCGGTGCTCTGAAGAGGCCGCGAAGAAGCGATACCCGATCCGGCCCCGATCGCAGGGTGCCGGAGGAAAGGAGGGAAGGCATGGCGATCGTACGCTGGCTGGACCCGTTCCGGGATCTTACGGGCATCCAGGACAGGATGAACCAGATCTTCGAGGATGCGCTCTCCCGCTCGCGGGGGCGGGACGAGGGGATGCGGACGGGGATGTGGACTCCCGCGGTGGATATCTACGAGAAGAACGACTTCGTCGTGGTCAAGGCGGAGCTCCCCGGCGTGGAGAAGGATCAGATCTCCGTCGAGGTGAAGGACGGGATCCTGACCCTTCGGGGAGAACGGAAGCTCGAGCGGGACGTCAAGGAGGAGAGCTACCACCGGATCGAGCGCGCCTACGGGAGCTTCCTCAGGTCCTTCTCGCTCCCCGTGTCGGTGGACCAGGACAAGGTCAAGGCGAAGTTCAAGGACGGCGTCCTGGAGGTGGAGCTGCCGAAGAAGGAGAAGACGAAGCCGAAGCAGGTCAAGGTGGATGTGACCTGACGCGGACGGGATCCGTCCGGGATCCGTGAGGCAATCGACCGGGGGGCCGGCGGAAACGGCCCCCGCGGCGTTCCCGGGGAGGGATCGACGCATAGGAAATGAACACGAAGAAGAACCATTACGAGACGCTCGGGCTTTCGGAGGGGGCGTCCGCCGACGAGGTCCGGAAGGCGTTCCGGCGGCTGGCGAGGAAGCATCATCCCGACGTGAATCCCGGGGACAAGGGGGCCGAGGCGAAGTTCAAGGAGATCAACGAGGCCCACGAAGTCCTGAGCGATCCGAAGAAGCGCGAGGAATACGACGCCATCCGCAAAGGGGTCTTCACCGGGGGGTTCGGAGAAGGGCCCTACCATTGGACGGCGGCGGGGGGGCCGGGATCCGGCGCGCGGGTCTCCTGGGGCGACCCCGGCGATCTCGAGGAGATGTTCGGAGACCTCTTGCGGGGGAGCGGCGCGAGGTCCGGGTTCGACCGCGGCAGCGACCTGACCCTGGAGCTTTCGGTGGATTTCCTCGACATGGCGAGGGGGACCGTCCGGGAGATCCTCTACCGGCGGCCGAAGTCCTGTCGCGCCTGCCGGGGGACCGGGCGGGCGGGCAGGAGCCGGTGCCAGGCCTGCGGCGGTTCGGGGCGGACCGAGTCCGAGGAGCGGATCCAGGTGAAGATTCCGGCGGGGGCGAAGGAGGGATCCCGGATCCGCGTCGCCGGGAAGGGAGAGGGGCGGGAAGGATCCGGGAAAAGCGGCGACCTGCTCATCCTCCTGCGGATGATCCCCCACCCCCTTTTCCGGCGGGAAGGGCAGGATGTCACCCTCGACCTCCCGGTCCAGTACTCGGAGGCGGTCCAGGGGGCGAAGATCTCCGTCCCGACGATCGACGGCCCGGTCTCCGTGACGGTGCCGCCGGGGACTTCGAGCGGGAAAAAGCTCCGCCTCAAGGGGCGGGGGCTCCCCGATCCGGGGTCTTCGGCGCGGGGGGACCAGTATGTGATCCTCCAGGTGGCCGTCCCCGGGGTCCGTTCCAGGGAATTTCTGGAGCTGGTGGAGCGGATCCGGGAGTTCGAGGACCCGAATTTGAGAAGCGGGTGGAACTGATTCGGATATAATGGAATCCATAACGGTGTGAGGACGAGAGGGCGACGATGGGAAATACGCTGAAAACAGGGCTGTTGCTGGCGCTCTTGACGGGTCTTTTCCTGCTGGTGGGAGACGCGGTGGGAGGTCAGAACGGCATGGTGATGGCCTTCGGCTTCGCCCTGCTGATGAACGTCGGGGCCTACTGGTTCTCCGACAAGATCGTCCTCCGGATGTACAAGGCGCAGGAGGTTTCCGAGGCGGAGGCGCCGGAGCTGTACGCGGCCGTGGCCCGTCTCGCGACGGCCGCCTCGATCCCGATGCCGAAGGTTTACCTGATCCCGAGCGATTCGCCGAACGCCTTCGCGACGGGGCGGAACCCGGCGCACGCGGCGGTGGCGGTGACGCGCGGCATCCTGCGGATCCTCTCCCGGGACGAGCTGGAGGGGGTCCTGGCGCACGAGATCGCCCACGTGAAGAACCGGGACATCCTGATCGGGACGGTGGCGGCCACCCTGGCCGGGGCGGTGATGATGCTGGCCCGGTTCGCACAGTTCGCGGCCATCTTCGGGGGGGGCGGCGGCCGGGACCGGGAAGGCGGCGGGGGAGGATTCGGGCTGCTGGCGATGGCGATCATCGCCCCTCTCGGAGCGATGCTCGTCCAGATGGCGGTTTCCCGCTCGCGGGAGTACCTGGCCGACGAGAAGGGGGCCCGATACTGCGGGAAGCCCGAGTCGCTGGCGAGCGCACTGGAGAAGATCTCCTTCGCCTCGAAGCGGGTTCCCCTCGAGGCCTCCGCTGCGACCGCGCACATGTTCATCCTGAGCCCGCTTTCGGGGGGAGGGGTGCTCTCCCTGTTCAGCACCCACCCGCCGGTCGAGAAGCGGATCGAGCGCCTGCGCGGGATGAGGAGGGCCGCGGCGTGAGGGAGGCAGCAGCGCGGCAGAGAGGAGAGTGCCGGATCCCATGATGGAGATCTCGTTCTACCGGGAGAAGCTGTCCGAGTCGGGGCACCGGATGCTGAATTCCTCGATCGAGGAGTCCCAGCGGCGGCATCACTATTACCTCGGCCTGGAGCATCTCTTCATCGCCTTCGCCGAACAGGAGAAGTCGCTCTTCCGGGACCTGATGGGCTCGGTCGGCCTGAACGTCGAGGCGGTCCTCTACTCGGTGAACGAGCACCTGAACATCTCCCGGCAGTATCTCGGCGTGGGGCTGAAGGTCCCGCCGGCCACCAAACAGGTGTTCCGGGTGGCCTGGGAGACCGCCCAGAGGAACCGCCGTCCCCAGATCGACGCGTCCGACCTCTTCCTCGGGATCTTCCACGAGGTCCATTCGATCCCCGCGAGGATCCTGAAGAGCTACGGGGTCGATCCCTCGGTGGCCCTGTCCCGGTTTTCCGCTCAGCTGCGGACCCGCGAGGAGAAGGTCGAGGAGTTCCGGAAGCGGTACGAGCTCCCGGCGAACCTTCGGACCTTCGGGGTGAACCTGAACCTCCTCGCGCGGGAGGGGAAGATCCCCCCCATCGTGGGCCGGGACCGGGAGATCGACCGAACCATCGAGTACCTCTGCCACAAGGACCGGAGCAACTCGGTGATGGTCATCGGCGACCCCGGGGTGGGGAAGACCGCCCTGGTGGAAGGGCTCGCGATGCGCCTCGAGTACGAGCCGCACCGGGTGCCGGAACGGCTCCGCGCACACCAGATCGTGAACCTCCAGATGAACACGGTCGTCGCCGGGACCGTCTTCCGCGGCATGTTCGAGGACCGGATCGAGAAGGTGATCTCCGAGGTGAAGGAGCGGAAGAACCTGATCCTGTTCATCGACGAGGCCCACACCCTGATCGGGGCCGGGTCCGCGATGGGGGTCCCCTCCGACGCCGCGAACATCTTCAAGTCGTCGCTGGCCCGCGGGGAGGTCCAGATCATCGGGGCCACGACCATCACCGAATTCAAGGGGGTCATCCAGGAGGACGAGGCGCTGGCCCGCCGGTTCCGGGTGGTCAAGATCGAGGAGCCGACGCTCGAGGAAACCCGGGAGATCCTCTTCGGCCTGAAGCCGAGGCTGGAGACGAACTACGGTGTGGAGATCCGGGACGAGGCGGTCGAGCTCGCCCTCTCCATGTCCGACCGGTACGCCCGGTCGCTCCGGCTCCCCGACAAGATCATCAACTGGATCGACACGGCCTGCGTCCGCGTGGAGATCCGGGGGGAGGACAAGGTCGTCCTGGGGAAGGATATCCTCGAGGTGATCTCCGACGAGACCCGGACCCCCGTCGACGTGGTGAAGCGGGACGTGATCGAGCGGTTCCGGGACCTCGAGGAGAAGATCTCGAGGCGGCTGGTGGGGCAGGTCGAAGCGATCCGGGCCGTCGCGAAGGCGCTGCGGCTGAACAAGGGGCCGCTCAAGGAAAACCCCTTCCGCCCGGACGGGGTGCTCCTTTTCCTCGGCCCCACCGGGGTGGGGAAGACCGAGATGGCGAAGGCTCTCGCCGACTACCTGTTCGGGGACGATCGCCACATGGTGCGGGTCGACATGTCCGAGTACCGGGACGGGGCGCTTTCCGTGGACAAGCTGATCGGGATGCCCCGGGGGATCGTCGGGTCGGAGCGGGGAGGGATCCTGACGAACCAGCTCCGGGACGACCCCTACACCGTCGTCCTGCTCGACGAGATCGAGAAGGCCGACTCCTTCGTCCACAACCTCTTCCTCCAGGTCTTCGACGAAGGCTGGCTTACGGACGGCCGCGGGAAGAAGGTCTACTTCTCGGACGCGATCGTCATCATGACGAGCAACCTGGGGGCCGATGAGATCGGGAAGCTGACCCGCCCGCTGGGATTCACCTCCAGCGAGGACTTTGAGCCGATTCGGAAAAACATCCTGAAGGCGGTGGAGCACCGGTTCAGCCCCGAGTTCATCAACCGGCTCGACGACGTCATCGTCTTCTCCCCCCTTTCCTCGGAGGAGGTCCGGCGGATCGCCGAGTTCTATCTCGCCACGATCCGGAAGACGATGGCCGGGGCGGGAAAGACGCTTGCCGTGTCCGACGGGGCGCTGGACGTCCTCTCCCGCTCCGGGTTCAGCGTGAAGTACGGGGCGCGGTTCCTCAAGCGGCATATCGACGAGATGGTGAAGATGCCGATCACGCTTCAATGGAAGGAATCCGACCACTTCTTCGTGGAGGAGCGGGACGGCGGGGTGGTCGTGACATTGCAGGGGGTGCCTGCCTGATGGCCGATCAGGAACCGAAGGGATTCCGGGTGGTGGACAAGCGCGGCGTGGAGAAGGAGGAGCCCAAGCCGGAGGAGCCGAAGGCCGCCGCGGCTCCGGACTCGCCGGGTCCGAAGCGGGAACCCGGGAACCGTCCGGGCCCGGCCGGTGTCCAAGGGGAGAAACGCCCCGGCGACTCCGGGTCGTCCATCGCGGGCCCGACGTTCAACGACCTCGTGATGACGCTGCAGATGGGGACGATGGTGAACCTGGGGCTGGTGCAGTCCCGGGACGGCACCCGCTCCCCGGTGGACCTTCCGGCGGCGAAGGAATCGATCGACATGCTCGAGGTCCTGCAGGCCAAGACGAAGGGGAATCTCGACGATGAGGAGAAGAGTGTCCTCACGGAGGGGCTGTACCACCTGCGGATGGCCTACGTGGCCGCGGTGAATTCTGTGGTGTCCGGGCCCGGGGGCGGACTGGGCGGAGGAGGAAAGAAGGCGTGATCCGGAAAAGCAAGGTCGTGGTCCTGGTCCTGGCAGCGGTGGCGGCCGGGTTCGTGCTCTCGGCGGGGTTCAACCTTTCGCCGCTCTCGGACGCGTTTCTGGGGGAGAAGGGGCGGGATGCGGGCTCCGCAGCCCCGGTCCCGACCCCGGGTCGACTGCTCCCCGTCGATATCCCGTCGCTGGTGAAGGGGACCTCTCCGTCGGTCGTGAACATCAGCACGACCCAGGTGGTGCGGTTCAGCCGGCCGCGCATGCGATCCCCCTTCGGGAGGGATCCCTTCGAGGACTTTTTCGACAACTTCTTCGGAAACATCCCGCGGGAGCAGAAGCGCAGGAGCCTGGGGTCCGGGTTCCTCGTCTCGGGGGACGGGTATATCCTGACGAACAACCACGTCGTCGAGAAGGCCGACGAGATCACCGTGACCCTTCTGGACAAGGAGGACTACAAGGCCGAGGTGGTGGGGACCGACCCGAAGACCGACATCGCCCTCATCAAGATCAAGCCGGGAAAGACGCTTCCCTATGTCCGTCTCGGGGACTCCGAGGGGCTGGAGATCGGGGAGTGGGTCGTGGCGATCGGGAACCCCTTCGGCCTCGGGCATACCGTCACGGCCGGGATCGTCAGCGCGAAGGGGAGGGTGATCGGATCCGGACCGTACGACGACTTCATCCAGACCGACGCCTCGATCAACCCCGGGAACTCCGGAGGGCCTCTGTTCAACCTGAAAGGGGAGGTCGTCGGGATCAACACGGCGATCATCCAGGGGGGCCAGGGGATCGGCTTCGCGACCCCGATCCAGATGGCGAAAGCGGTGCTCGGCCAGCTGAAGGAGAAGGGGAAGGTGACGCGGGGGTGGCTCGGCGTCTACATCCAGAAGCTGACTCCGGACATGGCGGAGTCGCTCAAGGTCCCCGAGGGGAAGGGGGCGCTGGTGGCCGACGTGACCAAGGGCGGCCCGGCGGAGAAGGCCGGGATCCGCTCCGGGGACGTGATCGTCCGCTTCGACGGGAAGGAGGTGGAGGACCAGCACGAGCTTCCGCAGGTCGTCGCCTCCACGAGCCCGGGGAAGAAGGTGCAGGTCACGGTGGTGCGCGACACCAAGCGGATCGAGATCCCCTTGACGATCGCGGAGATGGAAGGGGAGGAGCCCGCCCGCAGCAAGGAGGGTGGCGACCTGTCGAAGGGGCTGGGGCTCACCGTCCAGGCGATCACCCCCGAGATCGCCCGGCACATGGGAATCGAGAGCCGGCAGGGGGTCCTGGTCACCTCCGTCGAGTCGGGAAGCCCCGCGGAGGACGCCGGGTTCCGGGAAGGGGACATCATCCGGCAGATCAACCGGGAGCCGGTGAAGGACACCGGGGAGTTCCAGCGGGTGATGAAGAAGGTCAAGGACGACAAGACCGTGCTGTTTCTGGTGGAGCGCGGGGAGGGGCGGATCTTCCTCGCCGTGAAGAACCGGTAATCTTGAGGAGAGTACCCCGCCACGAGATGACCCGATGATCTCTCTCGACAAGCTCACCGTCAAATCGCAGGAGGCGCTGCAGGAGGCGGTGCGCATCGCCTCCGGCGAGGCGCACGCCCAGGTGGAGCCGGAGCATCTCTTCCTCGCGCTGCTCCGGCAGGAGGGCGGGGTTGCCCGGGACCTCTTCGCGCGCACCGGGGTGGCGCTGCCTTCCCTCGAATCCGACGCGGCCTCGATGGCCGCGTCCTTCCCGAAGGTCACCGGCGCGGTGAGCCGGGGGCTCTCCCCCCGGATGGAGCCGCTCTTTTCCCGTGCGATGTCCGAGGCGGACGCCTTCAAGGACGAGTTTCTCTCCGCCGAGCACTTCCTCCTCGCGATGGCCGCGGAGGGGGGGAAGATCGAGGGGTTGCTCCGGAAGCACGGGGCGAACCGCGAGGCGCTGCTGTCGGCCCTGACCGGAATCCGGGGGACGCAGCGAATCACCGACGAGAACCCGGAGGCAAAGTACCAGGCCCTCGACAAGTACTGCCGGGATCTGACGGAGCTGGCCCGACGGGAAAAGCTCGACCCCGTCATCGGGAGGGACGACGAGATCCGCAGGGTGATCCAGGTCCTGTCGCGGCGGACCAAGAACAACCCCGTTCTGATCGGCGACCCGGGGGTGGGGAAGACCGCCATCGCGGAAGGGCTGGCCCAGCGGATCGTCTCGGGAGATGTCCCGGAGGGGCTTCGGGACAAGCGGGTGCTGGCGCTGGACATGGGGGCGCTGATCGCCGGGGCGAAGTACCGGGGTGAGTTCGAGGACCGGCTCAAGGCGGTCCTCAAGGAGATCGCCGCGGCGGAGGGGAGGGTCGTCCTCTTCATCGACGAGCTCCACACCCTGGTGGGGGCCGGGAAGGCGGAAGGGGCGATGGACGCCTCGAACATGCTCAAGCCCGCCCTGGCCCGGGGCGAGCTCCGCTGCGTCGGCGCGACCACCTTCGACGAGTACCGGAAGCACGTGGAGAAGGACGCGGCGCTGGAGAGGCGCTTCCAGCCGGTCATGGTCCCGGAGCCTTCCGTGGAGGACGCGATCGCCATCCTGCGGGGGCTGAAAGGGCGATACGAGGTCCACCACGGCGTGCGGATCAAGGATTCCGCCCTCGTCGCCGCCGCCACCCTCTCCCACCGGTACATCCCCGACCGCTTTCTGCCGGACAAGGCGATCGACCTCATGGACGAGGCGGCCTCGAAACTCAAGATCGAGATCGACTCCGTCCCGACCGGAATCGATGAGGTGGAGCGGCGGATCACCCAGCTCCGGATCGAAAAGCAGGCCCTCACGAAGGAGACCGACCCGGTCTCCGCCCAGCGGCTGGCGCGTATCGAGGAGGAGCTTTCCCGGCTCTCCGGGAGGGCCGGTGAGCTTCGTTCCCGCTGGGAGGAGGAGAAGCGGTCGATCGGGAAGAGCCGCGAGGTGAAGGAGAGGATCGAGCGGGCGCTCTCCGAGATGCAGCGGGCGGAGCGGGAGGGAAACCTCGAGCGGGCCTCGGAGCTGAAGTATTCCATCCTTCCGGCGCTGCAGCGGGAGGCGGAAGCCCTGCGGGGGGACACTCCTGGTTTTCTCGCCGATGGGAACAGGAGTGTCCCCCCCAAAGCGGAGGGGCGCCTCCTGAAGGAGGAGGTGGACGAGGAGGATATCGCCCAGGTCGTCTCCCGGTGGACCGGCATCCCGGTCTCCCGGCTGGTCGAGGCGGAGGTGGAGAAGCTGCTCCGGATGGAGGAACGGCTCGCCGAGCGGGTCGTGGGGCAGGACGAGGCGGTCCGGCTCGTCTCGAACGCCGTCCGGCGGGCGAAGTCCGGGCTGAAGGACCCGAGACGGCCGATCGGGTCGTTCCTCTTCCTGGGGCCGACCGGGGTCGGCAAGACGGAACTGGCGCGGGCGCTTGCCCAGTTTCTCTTCGACGACGAGGCGGCGATGGTCCGACTGGACATGTCCGAGTACATGGAAAAGCACTCGGTCGCCCGGATGATCGGCGCGCCCCCCGGGTACGTGGGGTACGAGGAGGGCGGGGCGCTGACCGAGGCGGTCCGGCGGAAGCCGTACACCGTCGTCCTGTTCGACGAGATCGAAAAGGCGCACCGGGACGTCTTCAACCTCCTCCTGCAGGTCCTCGAGGACGGCCGGCTCACCGACGGGAAGGGACGGACCGTCGACTTCCGGAACACCGTGGCGATCCTCACCTCGAACGTCGGATCGCACTGGATCCGGGAGCTCTACGGGACGGGTGAGGAGGCGATCCGGGAGAAGGTGATGGAGGAGCTGCACCGGGAATTCCGCCCGGAATTTTTGAACCGGATCGACGAGATCGTCCTGTTCCGCTCCCTGGGAAAGGGGGAGCTTGCGCGGATCGTTGGGATCATGCTCCGGGAGCTCAACGCCCGTCTTGCCGACCGGAAGATCACCGTCGAGCTCTCGGATGCCGCCAGGGAGAGGATCGCGGAGCTTGGGTACGATCCTACCTTCGGCGCGAGGCCGCTGCGGAGGGCGATCGCGAAGCATCTCGAGGACCCGCTGGCTCTCCGCATCCTCAAGGGGGAATTTTCGGATGGAGACGCCGTTCTTGTGGATCCGGACGAAGCCTCCGGGTTCCGGTTCCGCGGACCTGCCTGACAAGCGATCCCTGCCCGCCGCCATCCTGTTCCCGAAGGTTGTTCGCAACAAGGTTGTTCCCAACACAAGGTTGTTCCCAACGCTTGACAAAGGCTCCTCCGGGCGGTAGCGTAAAAAAAACAGCGTTTGATATGGGCTGCGCGTGACTGCAACGAACGGGATTTCCTTCCTTGCCCCGGCCAAGCTGAACATAACCCTGCGGGTGTTCGGAAAACGCCCGGACGGGTACCACCACGTCCGCTCGGTGATGGTCCCGGTCACCCTCTACGACGAGGTGACCGTGGAGGAGATCCCGTCGGGGATCGAGGTGGAGACCGACGACCCGGACGTCCCGCCGGGGGAGGAGAACCTCTGCCACCGGGCCGCCGCCCGTTTTCTCGCTTGGGCGGGGAACGGCGGGGGGGCGCGCGTGCGGGTGACCAAGAGGATCCCTCTCGAGGCGGGGCTCGGGGGGGGGAGTTCCGACGCCGCCGCGACGCTGAAGGGGCTTTCCGCGCTCACGGGGAGGACCCCTCCCGCGCAGACCCTGCTCTCCATGGCGGCCGAAGTGGGGGCGGACGTCCCTTTTTTCACCCTGGTGGGGGTGCCGGCGCTCGCCCAAGGAATCGGCGACCGCCTGACGCCGGTCGAGTGGAGGGTGCCCTTCCATGCCCTGATCGTGAAGCCTTCCTTCGGCCTTCCGACGGCGGAAGGGTACGCCAGGCTCGGGCGCCCTCCCGGCGATCCGCCCGCGGGGGATCGGACCCCCTCCTTCCGCAGCTGGGAGGATGTGGTGGCTGCCGTGGGGAACGATTTCGAGGAGTCCTGGGGAGCGGACCGCCCGGAGATCGGGGGGATCAAGGAGGAACTGCTCGGAGCGGGGGCGAAGGCGGCGGCCCTGACCGGGAGCGGGTCGGCGGTATACGGGCTGTTCGCCCGGAGCGAGGATGCGCGCAGGGCGGAGGGGGAGCTGGCGAAGGGGGAGGGGAGACGCCTGTTCGTCGTCCGGAACATCTAAGAGGGCAAGGGAGGAGAGGGAGATGCGGCTGACCGAGGTCAAGGTCTTTCCGGTGAACGACGACGAAAAGCTGAAGGCGTACGCCACGATCGTGTTCGACGACTGCTTCGTGGTCCGGGACCTGAAGATCATCCACGGGAACAGCGGCCTGTTCGTGGCGATGCCCAGCAAGAAGAAGAAGGACGGCACCTACCGCGACACGGCGCATCCGCTGAACAACGAGACGCGCCGGATGATCGAGGAGGCGGTTCTCGGGGAGTACGAGCGGGAGACCCGCCGCCTTGACGGGGTGGCCGTCGCCCGGTAGGATGAACCGACCGGCAGGCTGGGAGGTCGTCTAACGGCAGGACAGGGGCCTTTGGAGCCCCCGATGAAGGTTCGACCCCTTCCCTCCCAGCCAGATTTGTTTTCTCTTGCCTTCCCGGGGACGGCCGGTATAATGTCTATTTCTTCCACGGCAGGATTTCTCCGGACAGGGGAAGCGGGTTGACACGGCTGAAGATTTTCTCCGGGAACGCGAACTTAGAGCTTGCGCGCGAGATCTGCGCCTACCTCTCGGTCCCGCTGGGGGCCGCGGTGGTCAAGCGGTTCAGCGACGGGGAAATGAACGTAGACATCGGGGAGAATGTCCGGGGGGCGGACGTGTTCCTCCTCCAGCCGACCTGCCCCCCGGTGAACGACCACCTGGTCGAGCTGCTCATCCTGATGGACGCCCTGAAGCGCTCCTCGGCGAACCGGGTGACGGCGGTGATCCCGTACTACGGGTACGCGCGGCAGGACCGGAAGGTCCTTCCCCGGGCCCCGATCACGGCGAAGCTGGTGGCGGACCTGATCACCGCCGCGGGGGTCTCCCGGATCCTGACGATGGACCTCCACGCGGGGCAGATCCAGGGGTTCTTCAACATCCCCGTGGACCACCTGTACGCGGCCCCGGTGATGCTCGACTATATCCGGAGCCGCTACGGGGAGGAGATCGTCTTCGTCTCCCCCGACGCGGGAGGAGTGGAGCGGGCGCGGGCCTTCGCGAAGCGGCTGCACGCCAGCCTGGCGATCATCGACAAGCGGCGTACGGGCCCGAACGAGTCCCAGGTGATGCACATCATCGGGGAGGTCGAAGGGAAGACCGCCGTCCTGCTCGACGACATGGTGGACACGGCCGGGACGATGGTCCAGGCCGCGGGGGCCCTTTCCGGCAACGGGGCGAAGCGGGTCTTCGCCTGCGCCACCCACCCGGTGCTTTCGGGCCCCGCGATCGAGCGGCTGGAGAAATCCTCCATCGAGGAGCTGGTGGTGACGAACACGATCCCCCTGGGCGGGAAGGCCGCCTGCAGCAAGATCCGCGTACTGTCGGTGGCGGCGCTCCTCGGGGAGGCCATCAAGCGGATCCACAGCAACGACTCGGTGAGCTCGCTGTTCGTATAGGATCGGGAGGAAACGGGAATGGCCATGGTGGAGTTGACGGCGGACCGGAGGCGGACCGCCGGGACGGGAAACAACCGGAAGACGATCGCCCGGGGGAAGGTGCCCGGTGTCGTCTACGGAAAGCACCTGGAGACGCGGTCGATCGAGTTCGAACGCAGGGAGCTCGAGAAGTTCCTCGCCAAGGCGCGCCGGGGGACGGTCGTCGTCCGGATGGAGATCCGGGACGGGGAGGAGAAGAAGGAGGCCTACACCGTCCTGAAGGAGGTGCAGGCCGACCCCGTGACCGACCGGGTGATCCACGTCGATTTCTACGAGGTCGCCTTCGGGCAGAAGTTCCGCGTCGACATTCCGCTGCGGCTCAAGGGAAAGGCGGCCGGGATCGAGCAGGGGGGGATCCTCGAGCAGGTGGTCCGCAACATCGAGGTGGAGTGCGTCCCCTCCATGGTCCCGGAGTTCCTCGAGCTGGACGTCTCGGCGCTGGAGATCGGCAATTCGCTCCACATGGAGGACATCGTCTTCCCCGAGGGGGTTTCCCCGATGGAGAAGGATCTCTCCCAGACCGTCGCCTCCGTCCACGCCCCGCGGGTCGAGGAGGTCGTGACGGTGGCGCCCGTGGAGGGCGAGGAGGCCGTGGAAGGCGCCAGTGTGGCCGAGCAGGTGGAGTCGGAAAAAGAGAAGTGAGCGGCGCCCCGATTTCCTGGTGTTCGGGCTGGGAAATCCCGGCCGCCGGTACGCGGGAACCCTCCACAACGCCGGGCAGGCCACGGTCGACCTGCTCGCGAAAGGGATCGGGGTCCGGTGCCGCGCCGCCGGGGAGGCGGAGTTCGGAATCGGCCTGCTGGAGGAGACGGAGATCCTCCTCGGGAAGCCGCGGACCTGGATGAACCTCTCCGGCCTCGCCGTGGCCCCCGTCTACCGGAGGCATGCGGAGGGGGCGGAGAACCTCGTGATCGTCCACGACGACCTCGACCTGCCGCTCGGGAGCGTACGGCTCAAGCGCGGGGGGGGGACCGGGGGGCACAAGGGCTTGCGCTCCCTGGAGGAAGAGCTCGGAACGTCGGGGTTTTTGAGGGTCCGCATCGGGATCGGAAGGCCCCCCGAGGGGGTGGACCCGGCCGACTATGTCCTCGCCCGCGTACCGGAAGGATCGCAAGAGCGGTTCGACCGGGCGATCGCGGAGGCCGCGGAGGCGGTCGGCGACATCGCGAGGGAAGGTTTTAACCGGGCGATGACCCGCTGGAACGCGAAACGCCAGGAACCCCCCCCGTAGGACCGCGGGGAGGGAAAACATACTCCTTGCCCCCGGCGCCATGTCCGGGGGCTCGATCAGCCGGAAGGAGGCCGTCACGATGCAGAAGTACGAAACCGCCATTCTGTTCGACCCGGAACTTCCCGAAGAGCGACGCAAGGAATTCCTCGCCAAGCTGGGCGGGGTGGTTTCCTCGTTCCGCGGTGAGGTAGTCAAGCAGGACGACTGGGGAATCCGGAAGCTCGCCTACCAGATCATGAAGAAGGGCAACGGGTACTACACCTTCCTCGTCTACTCCGGGGAACGGGGGGTGGTGGAGGAGGTGGAGCGGAACCTCAAGATCTTCGACGGGATCCTCCGCTACCTGACCTCCCGCGTGGAGATCGAGGCGAAGGTCGCCCCCCCCGCGGGAGTGGAGGAGACCCCCCCGGCGGCGCCCGGGGAGCCGGAAGGCTCCGCGCCCGGGGAACCGGCTTCCACCGCGTAAGGGAGAGGAGGAGGGATGGTCACCTTCAACCGCGTCATTCTGGCGGGCAACCTCGTCCGGGATCCGGAGATCCGCTACCTGCCATCCGGCACCCCGGTGGCGAACTTTTCCATCGCGGTGAACTCGCGCTACCGTCAGAACAACGAACTGAAGGAGGAGGTCTCCTACTTCGACGTTGTCGCGTTCGGGAAGACGGGGGAGAACTGCGCGGAGTACCTCTCGAAGGGACGGCCGGTGCTGGTGGAGGGAAGGCTCCGTCAGCGGCGCTGGGAGGCCGAGGGGACCCGCAGGAGCAAGATCGAGGTGGTCGCCGGGATCGTCCAGTTCCTGGGCGGCGGCCCGAAAGGAGCCCCCGCCGAGGGGGACACAGGCGGGGGAACCCCCGCGGAAGAGCAGGACGAGGATATCCCGTTTTAACGGGTTGACGATACAATAGGAACCAGTCCAGGAGGAGAGCACCGATGAGCACCCCGATGAAGAAACCCCGTCCACCGTACGGACGGTCCTCCGGGTCCTCCCCGGGAGGCCCGAAGAGGCGCTACACCCGGAAGAAGTTCTGCCGTTTCTGCGCCGAGAAGGAGCTGCAGATCGACTACAAGAACGTCTACATGCTCAAGCACTTCGTTTCCGAGCGCGGCAAGATCGTCCCCCGGAGGATCACGGGGACCTGCGCGACCCACCAGCGGAAGCTGACGGTCGAGATCAAGAAGGCCCGCATCGTGGCGCTGATCCCGTTCACCGCCACGCAGGTGCGGTAGGGGGAGCCCGATGAAGGTCATCCTGCGCGAAGACGTCGATACGCTGGGGAAGGCCGGCGACATCATCAAGGTCGCCGACGGCTACGGTCGGAACTTCCTCATCCCCAGGAAGCTGGCTGTGCCGGCCGACGTGCGGAACCTGAAGGCCCTCGAGCACGAGCGGAGAGGGATCGAGGCCCGTGCGAAGAAGACCCGGAAGACCGCCGAGTCGCTGAGCGGGAAGCTGTCCTCCCTGACCCTGACGATCCCGGCGAGGGCGGGGGAGGAGGGGAAGCTTTTCGGGGCGATCACCTCCCGGGATATCGCGGGTGCCCTCGCGATGTCCGGGGTGGAGATCGACCGCCGGCTGATCCTGCTGGAGGAGCCGATCAAGCAGGTGGGGGACTACCGGGTGAAGGTCAAGGCGGGAGGAAACCTCGTTCCGGAGGTTTCCATCCGCGTGGTGCCCGAACCGGCCTGACGCCGCCCCGGCGCGCGCGCCGCCCGGCCGAAGCGCCTTCTCCGGAAACCGGTTGGCCGCGGTCCATCGACCGGACCGCGGGGAGTGCAGGGAGGTGCCGATGAGCGGAACGCATGTACCCCCGTATCCGGCGGTGGACGTCCCCCTGCTGAAAGTCCCCCCGCACAGCCTGGAGGCGGAACAGGCCGTTCTCGCCGCCGTCCTGCTGGACAACGACCGGATGAACGGCGTGGTGGAGATCCTCCGGCCGGAGGATTTCTACCAGGGAGCCCACCGGAACCTGTTTTCCGCGATGCTGGAGCTCTACGAGCGCGGGCGGGCGATCGACCCGCTCACGATCGCCGATGTGCTGAAGGGGCGCGGCGGGGAAAAGGAGGCGGGGGGAGTCGCCTACCTCTCCGAGCTGATCCACAACGTGCCCACCATCTCGAACGCGGCGGACTACGCGCGGCTGGTCAAGGAAAAGGCGATCCTGCGGAAGACGATCGCGGTCTCCCAGCAGATCGCCGCCTCCGCCTACGAGGGGGTGACCGAGCTCGACGAGTTCCTCGACCGGACCGAGCAGGCGATCTTCGAGATCGCGGAAGAGAAGATCAAGCCCTCCTACTACTCGATGTCCGAGATGAGCAAGGAGGCGATGAAGGAGATCGAGAAGCTCTACGAGAAGAAGGAGATGATCACCGGGATCCCCTCCGGCTTCCGGGACCTCGACGCGAAGACCGCCGGCTTCCAGAATTCCGACATGATCGTCGTCGCCGCCCGCCCCGGGATGGGGAAGACCGCCCTCTGCCTGAACGTCGCGCTGAACGCCGCCCTCCGGAGCAAGGTCCCGGTGGCGATCTTCTCCCTCGAGATGAGCCGCCAGCAGCTCGCGCTGCGGATGATCTGCTCCGAGGCGCGGGTCGAGTTCCAGCGGCTGCGCACGGGGTACCTGACCCAGGACGAGATCAACCGGATCGTCGCCTCCGTGGGGAGGCTCTCCGAGGCGCCGGTCTACACCGACGACTCCGGGGCGCTCACCGCCCTCGAGCTGCGGGCGAAGGCGCGCCGCCTGAAGAAGGACAGGGGCATCGGGCTGGTCATCGTCGACTACCTGCAGCTGATGCGGGGAGGCTCTTCGCGCGGCGGCTACGAGAACCGGGTGCAGGAGATCTCCGAGATCTCCCGCTCCCTCAAGGCGCTCGCGAAGGAGATCAACGTCCCGGTCATCGCGATCTCCCAGCTGAACCGGGGGGTGGAGTCCCGGGAGAACAAGCGGCCCCAGTTGGCGGACCTGAGGGAGTGCGTGACGGGAGACACGCTTGTTCTCGCCACCGACGGAAGCCGTGCGCCGATACGGTCCTTGGTCGGGAAACCGGTGGAGGTCTGGGCCATGTCGCCGGAAGGACGGATCGTCCCCGCGAAAAGCGATTGCGTCTGGTCGGTCGGGGAGAGGCCGGTCACCCGGGTCACCGTGGCCAGCGGCCGCACGATACGCGCCACGGCCGACCATCGGTTGTTCGGTTCCGACGGCTGGGTGCGTGTGGCGGATCTCGCACCGGGGGACAGGATAGCCATCGCGCGACACGTTCCGGAGCCGAGGGACACGGTCCGTTGGCCGGAGGACCGGATCGCCCTGTTGGGGCATCTCGTTGGGGACGGCAGTTATCTTATCGGGCAGTCTCTTCGGTACACAACCGCTTCGGAAGAGAACAGCCTCGCCGTCGAAGGGGCGGCGCGAAGAGAGTTCGGCGTGAAGGTGACCCGCTACCGCGGGCGCGGAAACTGGCACCAGCTTTTCATCAGGGGGAACGGAAACCGGTGGCATCCTGCGGGGGTGAATCGCTGGCTGCGAAAATTGGGGATCTTCGGGCATCGATCTCACGAAAAGCGGCTCCCCGCCGAGATCTTTCGGTTCGATAATGAGCAGGTCTCGTCGTTGTTGAGACATTTGTGGGCGACGGACGGGAGCATTTACTGTCGACCGAGGGGGGCGAAGGGATCGTCGCGGGTCTACTTCAGCACCTCGAGCGAAGGGCTCGCCCTCGACGTGGCGGCGCTGCTGGTGCGGCTTGGGATCGTGGCAAGGATCCGGGTCGTGCGGAAGGGAAACTACCGACCTGTGTACACCGTGGATGTGTCCGACGCCGACCAGCAGAAGCGGTTCCTCGAGACGGTGGGGGCGTTCGGACCGCGCATGGCGCCCGCGGACCAACTGTGGAATGAACTGGCCTTCGTGGAATCCAACCCCAATGTCGACACGTTGCCGAAAGAGGCGTTCCTCCAGGTGAAGGCGGCCATGGCGGCTCGGGGGATCTCCCATCGCGATATGGCGGCGCTCCGGGGTACCGCGTACGGAGGGGGCGGGCAGCTCGATTTCGCCCCGTCGCGGACCCTGCTGGCGGAATATGCGAATATCCTGGACGACGAGCCGCTGCTGCGGTCCGCCTCCAGCGACCTGTTCTGGGACCGTGTGACGGATCTTCGGCCGGACGGAGCCGAGGAGGTATTCGACCTGACCGTCCCGGGTCCTTCCTCCTGGCTGGCGGACGGAGTCGTTTCACACAATTCGGGGGCAATTGAACAGGATTCAGACCTGATCCTCTTCATCTACCGGGAGGAGATGTACGAGAAGGAGGACACCCCGGAGGAAAAGAAGGGGAAGGCCGAGGTGATCATCGGCAAGCAGCGCAACGGCCCGATGGGGGTCGTGGAGCTCGCCTTCATCTCCCGCTACACCCGGTTCGAGGATCTGGCGAAGGAGTACGGGTAGGGCCCCTTCCGGGTCACCGTTTCTTCCGCTTCCGCGGTTTCGGCAGCAGGGAATAGGCGGCCAGCTTCTTCCGCAGGGTGTTCCGGTTGATCCCCAGGATCGCGGCGGTCCGGATCTGGTTGCCTCCCGTCGCCTCGAACACCACCTGGATCAGCGGCTTCTCGATCTGCCGGAGAAACAGGTCGTGGAGGCCGGTCTCGGAGTCGATCGCCTTCCCGAACCGGTTCACGAACTCCCGCACTCGCTCCTCGATGACCTGCTCCAGCGGGGCGGTGGCGAGGTCGACGGCCCCCTCCCCCTTCGCGAGCTCCCGGGCGACCTCGTCCTTCCGGAGCAGCTTTCCCGTGGACAGCACGGCCAGCCGCTGGACGAAATTCTCCAGCTCCCGGACATTCCCCTTCCAGGGGCGGGAGGAGATCTCCTCGAGCGCCTCCCGGGAAAAGGAGCGCGGGGGCCGGGAGAGGAGGGAGCAATATTTCTGGAGGAAGAAGTCCGCGAGCAGGGGGATATCCTCCCGCCTCTCCGAGAGGGGCGGGATCCGGATCGGGAAGACGTTCAGCCGGTCGAAGAGGTCCTCCCGGAAGCGCCCGTCGGCGACCATCCTCCGCAGGTCCCGGTTCGTCGACGCGAGGACCCGCCCGCGGAATTTCCGGGTGGCGTTCGATCCGATCCGGACGAACTCCCGCTCCTGGAGGACGCGCAGGAGCTTCGCCTGGAGGTCCGCCGGCAGGTCCCCCACCTCGTCCAGGAAGAGGGTCCCCCCCGCGGCAGCCTCCAGCTTCCCTTCGCGGGCCGCGTCGGCCCCCGTGAAGGACCCCTTCTCGAAGCCGAAGAGCTCCGCCTCCTGGAGCTCCTTCGGGATCGCCGAGGAGTTCACCGCCACGAACGGGCCGTCCGGAGTGCCGAGGTCGTGGATGCACCGGGCGACGAGCTCCTTGCCGACCCCGCGGTCGCCCAGGAGCAGGACGGTCGCGTCGGTATCGGCCACCTTCCCCACGTTCTGGAAGACCTCCAGGATGGCCCGGCTCCGCCCCACGATCCGGGCCGACCTCCACTCGTCGGGATCCTCCGTCCGGAAGGGACGCTCCCGGGAGACCGCCTCCTTCGCCACGTCCCGGAGCAGCTCCTCGACGCGGGCGATGTCGAACGGCTTCGTGAGGAACTCCGAGGCTCCCGCGCGAGCGGAACGGGCCGCCGCGTCGGGCCGCCGGACGGCCGTCATGATGAAGAAGCGGGTGGGGGACTGCCTCGCCTGGACCCTCTCGAGGACCTCGATCCCCTCGAGGCCGGGCATCCTGATGTCCACGAAGGCCGCGGCGTATCGGTTCCGGGTGAGCAGGGAGAGTGCCTTGTCTCCGTCCTCCGCCAGGTCGGGGGAAAAGCCCATCCCCGCGACCGCCTTCTGGAGGACCCAGCGGATGCTCTCGTCGTCGTCGGCGATCAGGACTTTTTTCACGGGACCGTCTTCTTTCCGGTGTCGATCGGAAGGGATATTGTAACCGTGGTGCCCTCTCCCCGCACCGACTTAATTTCCATCTTTCCCCCGTGCCGGGAGACCGCCTGGCGTGCCATGACGAGCCCCAGGCCGGTCCCTTGCGGCTTCGTGGTGTAGAAGGGGAGAACCGCCTTTCGGGCGTCCTCCTCCGTCATCCCCACCCCGCTGTCCGTGACCGAGATCTCCACGAAGGAGCGCCTCCGCCCCCTGCCCCTGCCCCACCGGTAGTTCACGTTCAGCCGCGTGCCGATCCGGACGGTCCCCCGCTCCGGGATCGCCTCCACCGCGTTCTTCAGGATGTTCACGACCGCCCGGAAGATCGTGTCGGGATGGCCGGAGACGGGAGGGAGGCTCGGGTCGGCCGCCAGCTCGAACCGGATCTCCTTCCCCCGGGCGCGGACGTCGGAGCGGATCAGCTCCTCCGCCTCCCGGAGGACCGGGAAAAGGGGGAAGGGGCGGGGCGGGGGGGGCTGCCTCCCCAGTTCGAGCATCTTCTCCACGAGGCCGTCGATCCGTTCCGCCTCCCGCAGGATCAGCCGGGTCCCCTCGCGCCGCTCTTCCTCGGGGGTCTCCTCCCGGAGCATCCACTGGGCGGCCCCCCGGATCCCCCCGAGCGGGTTCTTGATCTCGTGGGCGATCCCGTAGGCCAGCGTCTGCATCTCTTCGGCGCTCACGGCGGCCCGTTCCTCCTGGCCGACCATCGAGAGGATCTCCGCCGGCTTGATCGTCAGCACGGCCCCGCCCGCATCTCCCGCCGGGCCGGTCAGGGGGGAGGCTCCGAGGATCGCCGGGAGCGCCTGCGAGGGCTCCCCCGCCGCCGGCGACCGCCGAACGGGCGCGAGATCCACGTCGTAGGCGGTGACCGCGGAGTGCTCCTCCAGCGCCTTCCGGAGGATCCGGACGGCCACGGGGGAGCCGCGGAAGATCGTCCTGTAGGATTTCCCGGACAAGGCACGCTCCGACCCCTGCAGGATCTCCTCGGCGGCGGGGTTCAGGTAGGCGAGCCTTCCGTTTCCCCGGAAGACGAGGATCCCTATGTTCGCCGACTCGAGCGTCTGCCGGAAGAGATCGTTCAAAAGAATCGCTCCACGGCCTCCCGGAGTTCCGCGAGGGTGCGGACCCCGACCAGCCGGCCGCGGAAGGCGGCCGCCCCCGGAATCCCCCGGCTGTACCAGGCCAGGTGCTTGCGCATCTCCCGGATCCCGTGTTCCCCGTGGCGGCGGTGCATCTCCTCTCCGTGGCGAAGGATCAGCGCTTTCCGCGCCTCCGGGTCCGGGCCCGGCAGGACCGGCCCCGGTCCTCCTCCCGCCGCCGCCATCGCCGACCGTTTCGCCTCGCCGAAGATCCAGGGGTTTCCGAGCGCGGCCCTTCCGATCATCACGGAGTCGCACCCGGTCTCCGCGACGATCCGCGCCGCGTCCTCCGGTGCCCGGACGTCCCCGTTCCCGATCACGACCCGGCCGGGGAATTCCTCCTTCAACCGGGCGATCTGACTCCAGTCCGCTCGTCCCGAGAACATCTGCCCCCGCGTTCGGGGGTGGAGGGTGACGGCCGCCGCCCCCGCGGCGAAGGCCTCCCGCGCCACCTCGAGGTAGCCGCCGGGATCCTGCCCGAACCCGGAACGGATCTTGACGGTGACCGGGATGCCGGCGTCCCGGACCGCCGCCGAGACGATCCTGCCGGCAAGCGGGGGATCCGACCACAGGGCCGCCCCGGCCCCGCCCGCCGTGACTCTCCGGACGGGGCATCCCATGTTGATGTCCACGAAGTCGAACCCCATCCGTCCGATCTCGGCCGCCGCCGCCCCCACCTCCCCGGGGTCGGCCCCGAAGATCTGCGCCCCGACCGGGCGCTCCTCCCCGGAATACTCGAGGAACCTGCCCGTCCGGCCGGGGGCGCGGAGGATCCCCTTCGCGGAGGCCATCTCGGTCACGACCATGTCCGCCCCGTTCTCCCGGCAGAGCCTTCGGAAGGTGGTGTCGGTGATCCCGGCGAGCGGGGCGAGGATCAGTTTCCCGGTGAAATCCATCCCCCAACTATATCACTCCGCCGCGCCGCTGCCCCCGTCTCGTGGGTTTCCGGAGAGGGCTCCGCCGCCTCGGAGGGGGGCTTCGCTTCGCCCGCCCTCCGCCCGCGGATCAATCTTTTTATCTCCGCTCATCCCCCCTCCTGCGGCAGCTCCGCCGGCAACCGGGGACCCTCCCCCGCGAGCCGGGGTCCCTCTCCGGCATCCTTCGCGGAGTGTGCTCCATCGGGAATGGGTCTGGGCGGCCGGTTTTCCCCTTGACGGTGGGGGGGAGTCGTGGTATTCAAGGACGGTTTAATGTGCCCGGCAGGAACCTGCGGCGCACGGTTTCGTTCCGTTTTCGTCCGGATTCCGGGGGAGATCCCCCCGTCACGGCGTTCATCACACAACAAGGAGAGGAAGGAATGCCAAGTCCTGTCATGACGATCGGGCTGTTCGGCCTGGCCTTCGTCGCGTTCCGGGTGTTGCGGATGCCCGGCCGCGGAGAAGGTGAAATCCTGTCGTCCCGGCTTGCCGGGGCTTTCCGGTCCAGGCTGTCCGGCCTGGCCCCCAAACTGCTCGCCGCGGCGGTCCTGCTCCTTCCGCTGCTCGCCGCCTCCGCCGCGCAGGCCAGCGAGGCGGAGCTGAAGATCCCGGATCTCGGCACCGTGTCGTTTCTCGGGATGTCGGGGCACAACCTCCTGCTGTACGGGCTGATCATCTGCTTCTTCGGCATGGTCTTCGGCCTCGTCCAGTATGTGCAGATCCGGAACCTCCCGGTGCACAAGGCGATGCTGGAGATCTCCGAGCTGATCTACGAGACCTGCAAGACCTACCTGATCACCCAGGGAAAGTTCCTCGCGATCCTGTGGGCCTTCATCGCGGCGATCATGGTGGTCTACTTCGGGTTCCTGCTCCACTTCGCCACGGTCCAGGTCGTCATCATCATCCTGTTCAGCATCGTGGGAATTCTGGGCAGCTACGGCGTCGCCTGGTTCGGGATCCGGATCAACACCTTTGCGAACTCCCGGACCGCCTTCGCAGCGCTCGGCGGGAAGCCGTATCCGACGATGGAGATTCCCCTCAGGGCCGGAATGAGCATCGGGATGCTGCTGATCAGCGTCGAGCTCGTGATGATGCTCTTCATCCTGCTCTTCGTGCCGGGGGACTATGCGGGGCCCTGCTTCATCGGCTTCGCCATCGGCGAGTCGCTCGGGGCGGCCGCCCTCCGGATCGCCGGCGGGATCTTCACGAAGATCGCCGACATCGGCTCCGACCTGATGAAGATCGTCTTCAAGATCAAGGAGGACGACGCGCGCAACCCCGGCGTCATCGCCGACTGCACGGGCGACAACGCGGGCGACTCGGTCGGCCCGACGGCGGACGGGTTCGAGACCTACGGAGTCACCGGCGTCGCGCTGATCACCTTTATCCTGCTGGCGGTCCCCAGCCCGGTGACCCAGATCCAGCTGCTCGTCTGGATCTTCGTGATGCGGATCGGGATGATCATCACCAGCGCGGCGTCCTACGGGCTGAACGGGATCTTCTCCAGGGCGAAGTTCGGGGAGGCGAGCAAGTTCAACTTCGAGACCCCGCTGACCACCCTGGTCTGGCTGACCTCGATCGTGTCGATCGGGATGACCTACGTCCTCTCCTACCTGCTGGTCCCGGAGCTCCAGGGGGACACGACGCTCTGGTGGAAGCTCTCCACGATCATCACCTGCGGGACGATCGCCGGCGCGGTGATCCCCGAACTGGTGAAGATCTTCACCTCGACCCACTCCGGGCATGTCCGCGAGATCCTCACCGCCTCCCGGGAGGGCGGACCGTCGCTCAACATCCTGTCCGGCCTCGTCGCGGGGAACTTCAGCGCATACTGGATGGGGCTCGCCATCATCTTCCTGATGGCCGTGGCGTACGCCGTGAGCTCGTTGGGCGTGGGGAGCATCATGGCGGCGCCGGCCATCTTCGCCTTCGGGCTCGTCGCCTTCGGCTTCCTCGGGATGGGGCCGGTCACGATCGCCGTCGACTCCTACGGGCCGGTGACCGACAACGCCCAGTCCATATACGAGCTCTCCATGATCGAGACGCTGCCCGATATCTCCAACGACATCGAGAAGACCTTCGGCTTCACGCCGGATTTCGAGGAAGCCAAGATGTACCTGGAGGAGAACGACGGCGCCGGGAACACCTTCAAGGCGAGCGCCAAGCCGGTGTTGATCGGCACCGCCGTCGTCGGCTCTACGTGCCTGATCTTCGCCATCATCCAGGTGCTCACGGCGACGTTCCCCGGGCAGGTGGAAGCGGGGCTCTCGATCCTCAACCCGCTCTTCCTCCTCGGGCTGGTCACCGGTGGCGCCGTGATCTACTGGTTCACCGGAGCGTCCATCCAGGCGGTCACCACGGGGGCCTACCGCGCGGTGGAGTTCATCAAGAAGAACATCAACCTGGACGAGGGGACCGAAAAAGCGTCGGTGGAGGACAGCAAGCGGGTCGTCGAGATCTGCACCCAGTATGCCCAGAAGGGGATGTTCAACATCTTTATGGTGATCTTCTTCTCCACCCTGGCGTTCGCCTGCGTGAACCACTTCTTCTTCATCGGGTACCTGATCTCGATCGCGATCTTCGGGCTCTACCAGGCCATCTTCATGGCGAACGCGGGGGGGGCCTGGGACAACGCGAAGAAGCTCGTGGAGACCGAGCTGAACATGAAGGGGACCGATCTCCACGACGCCACGGTGGTCGGCGACACCGTGGGGGACCCGTTCAAGGACACCTCCTCGGTCGCCATGAACCCGGTCATCAAGTTCACCACGCTCTTCGGCCTGCTCGCGGTCGAGCTGGCGATCGAGCTCCCCGCGGTCACCAGCCGGGTGGCCGCGGTGGTCTTTTTCGCCATCTCCGTCGTGTTCGTCTGGCGCTCCTTCTACGCGATGCGGATCAAGGTGGAGGAGCCTGCGGGCGGGGAGATGCAGCCAGCGCACGGGAAGGCCGCAAGCTGATCGGATCCACAGCCGGTTCTACCGGACAGGGCGCGGCCTCCGCCGCGCCCTGGTTTTTTTGCCCGCGGGGGGAGCTCCCTCCGGCTACCGGACGCCGGGCGGCGGGGGAGACGGGGGGAGCACGGCGATCGCCTCCGGCGACCGGATGACGATCTGCGGCGCCCCCTGGGACAGCGACACCGTCCCCGTGACGCGGATCCGCTTCCCCCGGTAGAAGGTTTCAGGCGGCCGCGGGAACCGCGCCAGTTCCTCATCCGGAACCACGATGGAGAGGTACCGTTTCCAGTTCGGATGGAAGTTGAGGTAGAGGTTGCGCCGGCTCCGGTAGGTCCGGACGATTTCCCCCTCCACCGTGATCTCCCGCCCTTCGTGGCCTGACGCCGCTTCAAAGGGAACCGTTCCGGAAGGGGGCGTTTCGCCCGGTCCCCGCGTGCCCGGGGCGCGCCGTTCCGGGGACAGGGGGAGAAAGCCGGCTTTCCGGGCCTCCCGCGGGAGGTCGGCCCCGGCAAACTCGACGGCCAGGCGGGCGATCTTCCCGGCCTCGCGCCCCACCTCCTTCTCCCGGATCCCGGGCTTCCCCCACCCGTCGTGGACGACGGCGTATCGTCCTCCTCCCGCCGGATGGACCCGGACCGGGTCGGGATGGCGCTGCGCGAGCCAGCGGAGTTCCGCCATTCCGCCGTCGGCCCAGACGCCGGCTCCCTCCCGCCTCACCCGCTCCTCCTCCCGCAGATAGTCGGATTTCCGGGAGAAGGGGAATCGGGTCAGGACCCGGGCGTGCCCCTTCCGCACCATTTCCAGATTGACGAGCCGTCCGTCCGGAGGGGGAAGGACCAGGTACCGCAGGAGCCGCCCGTACTCGTCGGAATCCTCCCGGTCCGTTTCCAGGATCACCGGGTTTCCCGCGCAGAGGGAGGAGAGGGCCGCGGCCGCCTCGGCGGCGAGGAACTCCACGGGCCGGGAGGGGTGCCCCTTCTCCGGGGCGTCGATGCCGATCAGGCGGACCGTCCGCTCTTCCCCTCCCAGGAGGACCCGCACCGTGTCGCCGTCCACGATCTCCGTCACGGTGGCGCGCTCCCCGGCGGGGGATGGGACAGCCCCCGCCGCCAGGAAGAGCAGAAGGGCGGAAACGATCAGAGGCAGCGTCCGCCCCCCCCGGGAACCCTCCCGGGAGAGGGAGGGGGGGAAGGGATGGATCGCTGCCGGACCCGGCGGGCGGCTATTGCAGCGCCTGGGGATGGATCTCCACCTTGGCCGTTTTCTTCCGCTCCGCGAGGAAGGCCCCGATCAGACCGGTTTTTTTCCGCTCCACGAGCTCCGTGGTGAAGGCCTCCATGCCGGTTTCCCGTTCCTTCGCTGCGGGGGGCTGCTCCCCAAGGAATGCGACGGCCAGAAAGAACGGGCCCGACCGGAAGATCTTGGGGGACACCGGGTTCGCCGAAGAGAGACCGATCAGGTCCCTGCGGATCTCCCCCGCGCCCGCGAGGGCCCCCGGGAGATCCCCGGAGAGGGGAAGGAAATAGGAGGTGCTCCCGACGCGAAACCCTCCCTGCTTCGCGTTCCGCTCCAGCTCCGCCGCCGTCTTCGCCCCGGCCAGCGCCTTCTCGAGCCCGGATCTGGCCTCCGCTTCCCTCTTCGCGGCGAGGAGGGCCTGCCGCAACCGTTCCCGCACGGCGTCGAGCGGGGGGATCCGGGAGTCCTCCTTCGCGACGACCCGGAACAGGTAATGGATGTCGCCGACCGTCTTGACGGGGCCGATCTCCCCCGTGCGGAGCAGGAGCGCCTCCTGGACGACCTGCGGGGGGAGTTCCCCGGAAGGTTCGCCGGAGAGCCATCCCGTTTCGCCCGGGACGATCCCGTAGGGGGCGCAGGAGGCCGCGAGATCCTGCGACTCCGTCGCCTTTCCGTGCGCCTCGTAGGCCTTCACGACCGCAAGGTCCTTCCCCTTTTCCCGCTTGAGGAGGGAGACCACCCGTTCCCGAACCTGGGCCAGGGGGAGCGACTCGGGGAACCGGATCTGGTTGACCCGCACGAGGAGAAACCCCCGGCCCATGTCCAGCGGGCCCGCCACCGAATCCACTCCCGTCGCGAAGGCGGCCTCCGCCACCTCCGGACGCAGGTCGCGGCGGGTGAACCACTCCGCCTTCGCTTTCCCGAGGGGATACCGCTTCGCCAGGGCGTCGAACCGCTCCCGCCCCGTATTTGCCTCGGGGAGGAGCTCCTCGACCTTCTTCCGGACCGCGTCCCGGTTCTTCTCCGCATAGGGGAGGAGGAGGTGGGAAAGAAGCCGCGACTCCTCCGTGCGGAACCGGTCGGCGTTTCCCTCGTGGAAGGAGCGGATCTCCTCCTCGGACGGCTCCGCCTTCCGGGCGAAGAATTCCGGGGTGAACCGGGCCACCGAAAGCCTCACGCGGGCCGGGATCCGGTATTTCTCGTTCGTCTGCCCGTAGTTCGCGGCGATCTCCCCCTCCGTCGGCGCAAACGTGTTCCGGATCGCCGCAGGGTCCGCGGCGACGACGAGCAGGCGGATCTTCCGGTAGCTCAGGTCGAAGAATTCCCGCGCTTCCTCCGCGGAGACCCGGGAGGAGGCGGTGAGCAGCCCCTCCATTTTCCGGAGGGTGATCTCGTCCCGCTTGGCCGCCTCGTATTCCGCCGGGGAGACCCGGTTGTAGGAGAGAACGCCCAGGTACCGGTCCTCCCGGAACTGGCCGTCGACCTGGAACGCGGGGGTGGCGGCGATCTCCCGCTGCACCTCCGCCTTCCTGGCGACGATCCCCATTTTCTTCGCCTCGGCGAGGAACAGCGCCCGCTGGACGAGACCGTCGAGCGCCTGCCGCCTCAGGTCGAGCGCTTTCGCCATCTCCGGGGTGAAGGCGTTTCCGTACACGTCGCGGTACGATTTCTCGAGACCCGCCATCGCCTCGCCCAGTTCCGACATGGTGATCCGGGTCGACCCCACGGTCGCGGCCAGTTCCCGCTCCCGCTCGGAGTAGGTTCCCACCCCCCACCAGACGAAGGTGAGGGCGATGAAGGCCAGGATGAACTTGATGAACCACGAGCCTGCGTGCTTTCGGAGGATGCTGAGCATGAAGCCTGTCTCCCCTGTCGATGTCGTTGGATAGGGACCGGAACATCCTATGCTAATGCGCCTTGCAGGAGGAATTCAATGGGTTTCCCGGGATTCCCGTCAACATTTGCAATGCGGGGACCGGCTTGCTACTATACCTCGTTACGCAGGAACCCCCCGGAGCGGTCCGGGATTTCCGGAGGAACGGGATGATTTTCAACAGGCTGCTGGGGTTGTTTTCGAACGACCTCGCGATCGATCTCGGCACGGCCACCACCCTGGTCTACGTGAAGGGAGAGGGGATCGTCTGCTCCGAGCCGTCGGCCGTCGCGGTGCACCGGGACAGCCGGGGGGCGAAGAAGGTCCTCGCGGTGGGGCTGGAGGCGAAGCGGATGATCGGGCGGACCCCCGGCAACATCGTGGCCATCCGCCCCATCAAGGACGGGGTCATCGCCGATTTCGAGGTCACCGAGGCGATGCTGCGCTACTTCATCCGGAAGGCGCACAAGCACCGGACCCTCGTCCGGCCCCGGATCATCATCTGCGTTCCCTGGGGCTGCACCGAGGTGGAGCGGCGGGCCGTCCGGGAGTCGGCGCAGAGCGCGGGCGCCCGGGAGGTCTACCTGATCGAGGAGCCGCTTGCCGCCGCCATCGGGGCGGGGCTTCCGATCACCGAGCCGTCCGGGAACATGATCGTCGACATCGGGGGGGGGACCACGGAGGTCGCCGTGATCTCACTCGGGGGGATCGTGAAGAGCCACTCGGTCCGGGTGGCCGGCGACAAGATGGACGAGGCGATCCTCCAGTACGTCAAGCGGAAGTACAACCTCCTGATCGGGGACATGACCGCCGAGTACATCAAGGTGACGATCGGCAACGCCTTCCCCGGCTTCGAGGATTCGGTCGAGGTGAAGGGGCTCGACATGGTGTCCGGCGTCCCGAAAGCCCTCACCCTGCATGCCGACGAGGTCCGGGAGGCGCTCTCCGAGACGGTGCGCGTGATCGTGGACGCGGTGAAGGGGGTGTTCGAGGAGACCCCTCCGGAGCTTGCCGGGGACATCTACGATCGCGGGATCGTGCTGGCCGGCGGCGGGTCCCTGCTGCGGAGCCTGGACCTCCTGCTGCGGGAGGAGACGGGGCTGCCCGTGAGCGTCGCGGAGGACCCGCTCTCCTGCGTCGTGCTCGGCTCCGGAAAGGCCCTCGATGAACTCGATCTCCTCCGGCAGGTCGCCCTCCGCTAGGAGCCGCCTCCGGAACCGAGCCGCCCTGAAGTCCGCTGGATGAGACGGTATCTTCGCACCTGGTGGCGCCTGCTCACGGCGGTCGCGCTGCTCGCGGTCGCCATCCAGCTCTTTCTGCGCCCGCCGCAAGTGTCCTTCGCCCAGGAGGCGCGGGGACGCGGGGCGGAGGTCTTCCGGCCCGTCTACTCGGCCGTCGACTTCCTCCGCCAGCGGATCCACTCGGCCTGGTCACGGTATGTCGCGCTGGTGGGGGTTTCCCGCGAGAACGAGGAGCTCCGCCGGGAGGTCGAAACCCTCCGGGAGAAGGTCCGGGAGGGGAGAGACGTCGCGCTCGAAAACGAGCGGCTGAAACGTCTGCTCGACTTCTCGAAGACGGTGGAGAAGAAGACGGCCGGCGCCCGGGTGATCGGCCACGAGATCTCCCCATGGTTCCAGGGGATCTTCATCGACGCGGGGACGGAGCGCGGCGTCGTCCCCGGGATGGCCGTGGTCACCCCCGAGGGCGCCGTCGGCCGCGTGCACAAGAGCTACAGGGGATACTCCGAGGTCCTCCTGCTGTCGGACGGGCGGTTCGCGGCCGACGTGATCGTCGAGAGAACCCGCGTGAAGGCGATCGCGGAGGGGATGGGGGGAACCCTCTGCCGGCTGAAGTATGTCGCCCCCACCCAGGATGTCGCGCCGGGGGACCGGATCCTCTTCTCGGGATTCGACGGCATCATGCCCAAGGGAACGCCGCTGGGGACGGTGCTCAGCGTGGACCGCCCCCGGGAGGGCCTCTTCCTGAAGATCCAGGTCGTGAGCGTGGTCCGCTTCGATGCGGTCGAGGAGGTCCTGGTCATCCTCTCCCGTCCGACGGTCCCGTTCGGAGCCGCGAACCCGTGAAGCCCGTCCTTGCGCTGCTCGCGATCTCCTTCGCCGGGACCGCCGCAAATGTCTGGCTGCTGTCCGGCCTGCTTCCCTGGTACCTTCTCCCGGACTTCTCGTTCCTTGCGATCGTCTATGCGGGTCTGTTCCTCCAGGGGCCCCTCGGGTTCCTCGTCGCCCTGCCCCCCGCCCTGTTTCGGGAACTGACGGTCGGCGCCCCTCCCGGATCGTTCTTCTTCGCGTCGATGGCGCTCTATTTCCTCTCCCGGGAGATCGGCCTGCGCGTGTTTTTCCGGTCGGAGCTGCACGTTCTGGCGGTCGCCGCGGGGCTGCTCTCCGTCGAGTCCTTCTCGATCGTTCTGCTGATGCACCTTTCCGGCGCCCGGATCTTCTCTCTGCTCTGGGGGTGGAAGGAGACGGTCCGGATCGCCTGGACCTCCCTGGTCGCCGTCTTCCTGTTCCTGGACCTGTCGTCGCGCTGGCAGCGGGTCCGGGAATGAGGGAGAGGATCCGGCAGCGGGAGCAGGATCCCTGGGTCGGCGCCCGGATCGGGCTGCTGCAATGGATCGCCCTGGGGTTCTTCCTGCTGCTCCTCGGCCGGCTCTACTGGATGCAGGTGGTGCGCAGCGAGCATTTCCGCACCCTCTCCGAGAACAACCGGCTCCGGCTCCGGGCGATCCGGGCTCCCCGGGGGGTCATCCTCGACCGGAAGGGCCGCTCCATCGCCGAGACCGCCGCCTCCTTCGACCTGATCTGTTTCCCGGGCGACGTGCCGGATCTCGAGCGGGAGCTCCGCCTGCTCGCCGAGGTGGTGGACTTCGACCCCGCCGAGACCCGGGAGCGGATCCTCGCCGCGAAGAGGAAGAACCCCTTCAAGAGCATCACCGTGGCCCGGGACATCCGGTTCGAGCAGGTGTCGGTCATCGAGCTGAACCGGGAGGCGCTCCCCGGCTTCTCCATCCTCGTCGAGGCGAAACGGAGCTACCCGTTCGGGGCGCAGTTTGCGCACGTGCTGGGATACGTGGGGGAGGCGAGCGAGGAGGAACTGGATCCGGGGGATAACGGCGGGGTCTTCATGGGGGACCTCGTCGGGAAGAACGGGTTGGAGAAGACCTGGGGAAGCGCCCTTCGGGGGGAGAACGGGGGGCGGTACGTCGAGGTGGACGCCGCAGGAAGGGACCGGCGTCTCGTGAGGGAAGTCACCCCGAGGAGGGGGGATACCGTCCAGACCACGCTGGACGCGGAGATCCAGAAAGCGGCGTACGACGCGATGGGAACCCGGGCCGGCGCCGTCATCGCGATGGATCCGCGGAGCGGGGAGATCCTCGCGCTGGTCTCCACGCCGGCCTACGACCCGAACCTCTTTTCCCGGAAGCTGAAGGCGGAGGAATGGCAGGCGCTGGTCCGGAACCCCCGCAACCCGATGCAGAGCAAGGGGGTCCAGGGAACCTACGCGCCGGGATCGACGGTGAAGCCGCTGCTGGTCCTCGAGGCGCTGGAATCGGGGGCACAGGACCCGCGGGCCGCGGTTTCCTGCAACGGATCCTTCACGCTCGGGAACCGGAGCTTCCGTTGCTGGAAGGAGAAGGGGCACGGACGCGTCGACATGTACAAGGCGGTTGTCCAGTCCTGCGACGTCTACTTCTACACCCTCGGGCTGAAGCTGGACCCGGACCGGGTGGCGGAACTGGAACGTCGAATGGGTCTCGGCGTGCAGACGGGGATCGACCTGCCGGGGGAGCGGAAGGGGCTGGTGCCCGACGTCGCCTGGAAGCGGGAAGCGAGGAAGGAGCGGTGGCTCCCGTCCGACAGCGTCCTGCTGGGGATCGGCCAGGGGGCGATCCACGTGACGCCGCTGGGGATGCTCTCCGCCTACTCGGCGATCGCCGCGGAGGGTAAGGTGGTACGTCCCCGGCTGGTGCGCAGGATCCTCCGGTTCGACGGGACGGTGGAGGAGGTCCCGGAGGAGGTGAAAGCCAGCCTGCAGTTCCGCCCGGAAACGGCCGCCTTCCTGAAACGGTCGCTCTCGGGGGTCGTGAACGACCACGGCACCGGGGGGGCGGCGAAGCTTCCCGGGATCGAGGTGGGGGGAAAGAGCGGCACGGCCCAGGTGGCGGCGATGAAGGGGAAGAGAGTCAAATCGGAGCATCTCCCCTACGAGATCCGCGACCACGCCTGGTTCGTCGGCTTCGCCCCCGTGCAGGAGCCCGAGATCGCCGTCGTCGCGATGGTGGAGCACGGCGGCCACGGGGGATCCGCCGCCGCACCCATCGTGAAGGCGGTGATGCAGGAATACTTCCGGATCCGGCAGGCGGAAGGCTCGAAAGGGGGAACGTAGGAATGCGGGAGAAGCTCGCGCGGCTCGACGGGACACTCTGTCTCATCGCCCTCTCCCTGTGCGCGATCGGGCTGCTGAACGTGTACAGCGGAACCCGGGTCCTCGGAGGGCGCGGGATCCCGCTCTATTCCAAGCAAGCGATCTGGCTGCTCCTGGGGATCGGGGTGTTCTTTTCGGTGTATCTCGTGGGAGACGGGTTCCTCGAGGAGACCTCCTGGTTCCTCTACTTCCTGGTCCTCCTCCTCCTGGTGGTCGTCCTGATCGCCGGGAAGGTCCGGGGCGGCGCCCAGCGGTGGATCTCCTTCGGCGGGTTCAACCTCCAGCCCTCCGAGCTCGCCAAGATCGCGCTCATCCTGGCGCTCGCGACCTTCTTCTCGAGCCGGTACACCCACGCCGGCCTGGACCTGTTCGACACCCTTCCGTCGATCGGCATCGCGGCCCCGCCGTTCCTGCTGGTGGCACTGCAGCCGGACCTGGGGACAGCCGGGGTGCTCCTCCTCATCCTCGCCGGGATGATGGTGATCGCCTGCGTCCGGACCCGGGTCTTCGTCCTCCTCGGGGTGCTCGCCGCCGGCGGGATCCCGGTCCTCTGGTTCCTGATGAGGGAGTACCAGAAGCAGCGCGTGCTGACGCTGCTGGACCCGGAGCGGGACCCCCTCGGCGCGGGGTACCACGTCATCCAGTCCAAGATCGCCGTCGGATCGGGCGGCCTGTTCGGAAAGGGGTACCTCGAGGGGACGCAGGGCTCCCTCCGGTTCCTGCCGGAGCAGCACACCGATTTCGCCTTCGGAGTCTTTGCCGAGGAGTGGGGATTCCTCGGGTCCCTGGTCCTGATCGCGCTCTTCCTGGGACTCTGCTACCGGGGGTTTTTCCTGGCCTCCCGGTGCCAGGACCGGTTCGCGGCGTTTGCCTGCGGGGGGATTACCGCCTTTTTCCTCGTCCATGTCGTGGTCAACACGATGATGGTGTGCGGGCTCTTCCCCGTGGTGGGGATTCCGCTGCCGTTCGTCAGCTACGGGGGGTCCTCGATGGTCACGAACATGCTGGCTCTCGGGGTTCTCTCGAATCTCGCCCGCAGCCGGTTCACCTTCCAGAGGAGGGGGGAGCGGCTGATCGCTCCCTGATTTCGTCCGTCAGGGAGGCAGCCAGGGAGGGAGAAACCCCCACCCACCGGGCGGCCACGACCCCTTCCCGGTCGAGCAGAAGCAGGATCGGGACCTGTCCGACCTGGAACCGGTCCCGGAACCGGACCGGAATCGCCGTCCAGGTCGTCACCGGCACGGCGTTTCCCGCGGAGTCGACGAGGACCGGATTTCGGGGGGAGGTCGGCAGGAGCGGAGGCACGTCGGCCGGTTCCCCCCGGGTGAACAGCCGCTCCCGGTCGAACAGGATCCGGTACACCCGGAGAGTCCCCGGAGGGAATGCCTGCGCCGCGGCGTTCATCCCCTGCCACATGTCGTCGCATTGGGGACACCAGGGGAAATCGAGGAAGAGGAGCCGGGCCGGTTCGGGGGTTTCGGGTAGGGCGGACCGCTCCAGTCCGCGCTCGTCCAGAAACACCGGCTTTTCCGCGGGAAAGGGGGAACTGCCCACGGCAAGCCGCTTCGCGCCGCAGCCGGCGGATACGAGGGCCGCGATCAGAAGCGCGATAAGCCCTGCGGGAGAGCGGCCCGCCGCGGCGGCACCCCGTCCTCCGCTCAAAGGTTTTTCTGGATCAGCGAGACGATGTTGTTCTTGGGGTTGACGCCCACCATCTGCCCCTTGATCTGCCCGTCCTTGAACAGGATCAGGGTGGGGATCCCGCGGACGCCGAACCGGGAGGCGATGTCGGGGCTGTCGTCGACGTTCACCTTCGCCACGCGGACCTTCCCCTCGAATTCCTTCGCCACCTCTTCCAGGATGGGGGCGATGACCCGGCACGGCCCGCACCAGGGGGCCCAGAAATCGACGAGAACGGGGGTCGCCCCCGTATCGACCGTGGTCTGGAAGTTCCCGCTGTTCAGATCCAGGATGTTTCCGCTCATACCGTTCCTCCCTGCCCGCCCCGCTCCCCCGGAGTCCGTTCCCCGGCGGAAAAAGGCGAAGGATGCTTCATCTGCCCCGCTTCGCGAGCTCCTGTTTCACGCACCGGTCTGCGACCACGGGAATCCCGGCGCCCGCCAGCATCTCCTCCGCTTCGCGGTTCGTGACGCCTTCCTGCATCCAGAAGAACCTCGCCCCGATCCGGATCGCCTCCTCGGCGACCGGAACCACCTCCTCCGGCCTCCGGAACACGTCGACGAGGTCGACCGTTCCGGGGATCTCCCGGAGCGAGGGGTAGGCCTTCTCCCCCAGGACCTCCCGGACCTTGGGGTTCACCGGGATGATCCGGAATCCCCGTTCCTGGAGATAGCGGGCCACACCGTGGCTCGGACGCTCCGGTTTCTCCGAGAGTCCCACCACGGCGATCGTCCGGCTGTCGGAAAGAATCCTGTCGATCAGGGCATCCAAACCTTGCTCCTCTTTGCATTCGGTCGGAGAATAAGATGCCCTAAATGCTACATCGGTTTTTTCCGAAAGGAAAGCCGGGGCGGCGCCGCTCCCGCGGGGCGCCGTTTCTTGACAGCCCCGCGGGAAACGGATTATCGTACCCTACCCGTCTCGGAGGAACCCGGTGAAGGAAACGATCGCGAAGGCGTTTCGGGAAGGCGCGGAGCTCCGGCTCCGGATGATCGAGACGATGACGGAGGAGATCCTGGAGGCCGCGAAGGCGATCGCGGATTCGTTCAAGGCGGGGGGAAAGATCCTGCTGTTCGGCAACGGCGGGAGCGCCGCGGACGCCCAGCACATCGCCGCCGAGTTCATGAACCGGTTCCTGATCGAGCGTCCCCCACTCCCGGCGATCGCCCTCACCACGGACACCTCCATCCTCACCAGCGTCGCGAACGACTACGCTTTCGACGAGGTGTTCAGCAAGCAGGTCAAGGCGCTGGGGAAAAAGGGGGACGTCGTGCTGGGGATCACCACGAGCGGCTCCTCGGCGAACGTCCTCAAGGCGCTCCGCGTGGCGAAGAAGGCGGGGATCCTCACGATCGCCTTGACCGGAGAGGGGGGGAAGGCCGCCTCCCTCGCCGACATCTCCCTGTGCGTTCCCTCCAGGAGCACGCCGAGGATCCAGGAGGCCCACATCGTGGTCGGGCACATCCTCTGCGACCTGACCGACACCCTCCTCTTCCGGGAGGTCGGGAAGCGATGAAGGAGGTCGATCTCTCCCGGCTGCGCCGGGAGTCGCTCCGTTCCCGGAAAAGCAAGGTCTCCCTGCGGGGGTTCGCCGCTCCCGTGCGAAAGGGAATGACGTTCGGGGAGTTCCTGGACGGACTTCCCGGCTACCTCGCCGCGGGGGACTTCCGCGCGGTAGCGGTCGCGATCGCGCGCGCGAGGAGGCAAAACGCCCCCGTCCTTCTCGGGATCGGCGCCCACTTCATCAAGGTGGGGCTCTCCCCCCTCCTGCTCCAGGGGCTTTCGGAGGGGCTTTTCACCGGAGTGGCGATGAACGGGGCCGGAGTGATCCACGACACGGAGCTTGCCCTGGCGGGGAAGACCTCCGAAGACGTGGCCGAGCGGCTCCGGGACGGGTCGTTCGGGATGGCGAAGGAGACGGCGCGGTTCATCCACGCCGCCGTGGCGGACGGGGTTCGCGACGGGCTGGGGTACGGCGCCGCCGTCGGGAGGGCGATCGCGGGCTCCCGGGCGCCGCACCGGGACCGCTCCCTGCTTGCGCAGGCCTGGAAGCTCCGCGTTCCGGTGACCGTCCATGTCTGCCTGGGGGCCGACATCGTCCACATGCACCCCGAGGCGGACGGCGCGGCGTCGGGGGAGGCCTCGCTCCGGGACTTCCGGATCTTCTGCGGAATGGTCTGCCGGCTGCAGGGAGGGGTCTACCTGAACGTCGGCTCCGCGGTGATCCTGCCGGAGGTCTTCCTCAAGGCCGTCTCGGTCGCCCGGAATCTCGGCAAACCGCTGTCCCGGATCACCACGGTGAACATGGACTTCATCCGGCACTACCGCCCGGACGTGAACGTCGTGTCGCGGCCGACCCGGGCCGGCGGGAAGGGATACCACCTGATCGGACCGCACGAGATCCTCTTCCCGCTGCTGATGGCCGCGGTCGCCGAACGCCTGGGCTGAACCCCCCGCCCTTCCCGGAAGAGGCCCCTGGCTCGCGGGGGACCACGGTGACGGCTCCGCATCCTCGGAGGGGGGCTGCGTTCGTGGCTCGCCTTGGAGGACGCACGCTTTGGCTGCGCTTTACCTCACTCCGCCCACCCTCCTGCGGCTGCTTTGCCGGCAACCGGGGACCCGCAGCGCTGTGGGGGGAGTCGACGAGGCGGCGGGGACATTCCTGGTGTATTCCGCGAAGAACACAGGAGTGTCCCCACAACAGGGTGCAGCTTGCGGCGAGCGGAACGGCAGCGAGCGGGCGCAGATCGCGAGCGTAGCCGAGGGGATTCCCCCCGCGAGCCAGGGTCCCTTTATCGCGGAGAGTTTCTCCGAGGCGACGAAGCCGATCCGAGCGCAATCGGGACGGGCCTGGATACGGGCGGCCCGGGTCAGACCGAGGCTTCCTCCCCGGGGGAGAGGACGATCACCCGCGTTCCCGGGGCCGTCCTCTTCATCTCCGCGACGAACCGGTCCGCGTTCGGCTCCAGGATCGGGAAGGTCCCGTAGTGCATCGGGACCACCGTCTTCGCCTTCAGGAGGGACGCCGCCCGGGCAGCCTGCCGGTAGTCCATCGTGAAGACCGATCCGATCGGCAGGATCGCGACGTCGATCGAGAAGAGCTCCCCGGTCAGCGCCATGCCGGGGAGGATCCCGGTGTCCCCGGAGTGGTAGAGGGTGACGCCCGAGGGGGTCTGGATCACGTAGCCGGCGGGTGAGCCCAGCGTGCAGGAGTGGCGGGCCTCCGTCATCGTGAAGGAGAATCCGTCGAGCACGACGGTTCCCCCGATGTTCATTCCGATCCCGCCATGGAGCAGCTGGGACTCGGGAACTCCCCGGGCTTTGAGATCCCCGGCCACCTCGAAGATTGCTACGACGAGCGCGCCGGTCTGCCGTGCGAGCGCAGGCACGTCCGACGCATGGTCGAAGTGGTCGTGGGTGATCAGGATGAACTCCGCCCTGGTCACCTCTTTCATGTCGCCCGGGGCGGTGGGGTTTCCCTGGAACCACGGGTCCACCAGCACCGTCTTCCCCGAGGGGTCCTGGATGGAGAAGCCGGAATGACCGAACCAGCGGATCTTGACAGGCGGCATGGGTTTCCTCCTGCGCGGGGTTTCGGATCCGTTCCTGCCTACAGGTTATACAGGGCAAAACGTCCGCGCGTAAAGGGGGAATTGCGTTCTTCCGCTACCCGGGGGGGCGTGGTACAAGTACGGAGAGAGCCCATTGCGCAGGGAGTGGCCGATGCGTGCAGGACGGCGCTTCCCGGCGGTCCCGGTCCGGGCGGTCGTTCCGAACCGCGTCGACCTCGCCGGGGGGACGCTCGACATCTTTCCCCTCTACCTTCTTGTCCCGGGTTCCCTGACGGTGAACGCGGCGGTAGGCCTGACCAGCCGCGTGGAGATCCTCCCGGTCCCGGGGGGCGCGCGGCTCGTGGCGGAGGGATTCGCCCGCCGGCAGGAAGCGGCCGACACCCACCGGTTTCCGGGGAGGGGACGGTTCGGGCTTGTCGCCGCGGCGCTGCGCACCGTTCCGCCCCTGTCCGGCGTCGAGATCCGGTTTCGCAACGAGGCCCCGATCGGCACGGGGATGGGAGCCTCGTCGGCCCTGCTGGTCGCCGTCCTGCTCGCGACGGACGCGCTGCTCGGGAGGCGGGGCCGGTGGAGGGACACGGCACGGAAGGCGATGGAGATCGAGGCGCTGCACCTGCGGAACCTGACGGGGCGCCAGGACCATATCGCGGCGCTGCGGGGAGGGATCCAGGGAATCCGGTTTCTCCCGGGGACGGCGGAGGCGGACCGGATCCCCCCGGGCAGCCTCCCGGGGCGCAGGATCTCCGGGCATGGAGTCCTCGCCTACACCGGGAAGAGCCACTTCTCCGCGGGAGTGAACTGGAGGATGATCCGGGGTGCGATCGAGGGGAATCCCGCGATCCTGAAGAAGTTCGCGGGGATCGCCGGCGCCGCCCGGGATGCCTGGGAAGCGGCTTCCTCCGGAGAGGTGGAGCGGCTGGGCCGCGCCGTGTCGCGGGAGTGGGCGATCCGGAAGACGATCGCCCCCGGGATTTCCACGCGCCAGGTGGAGGAGGCTCTGGCGAGCCGGGTCTTCCGTCGGAACGTCGCGGGCGCCAAGCTCTGCGGGGCGGGAGGGGGCGGGATGCTCTTCGCCCTGCTCCGCCAACCGGAGGGGCGCGAAGAGGTCGAGTCCTTCCTGCGCGGGCGCGGGTTCACGGTCTATCCCTTCCGGCTCTCCGCGGGGCCGCGCGTGGAGGGGGGACGGCATGCCCGCTGATCCCGTGCGCTGGGACGTCGCGATCATCGGCGCCGGGCCGGCCGGGCTCTTCGCGGCGCGGGAGCTCTCTCGGAAGGTTACGGTCATCGTCCTCGAGGAGAAGCCCCGGACCGGGGGTGCGGGGGCGATGACCGACGGGAAGCTGAACCTCTCTCCGCACATCGGGCTCGACCTGGACGAGCTGGGAATCTCCGAGGAGGAGGCCTCCGCGCGGATCGCCGGGATCGACGAGGTGTTCCTCGCGCACGGGGCCGACCCGGTCCTGTACGGGGAGGACGCGGAGCGGATCGGAACCTGGATGGACCGGGTCTCCTGGGTGCGGCGAAAAACCTCCAAGGACCTCTGGGACATCACCCTGCTTCCCGCACGCCAGCGGCACATGGGGACCGACCTCGCGCACCGGGTCGTGGCGCGGCTCACGGAGTCGATCACCGCTTCCGGCGCGCGCTTTTCCCTGGGAACGCGGGTGGAGGACATCTCCCGGGAAGACAACGGGCTCTTCCTCCTCCGGACGACGAACGGGAAGATCCTCTCCCGCTACCTGCTGGCGGCGCCGGGTCGGGAAGGGGCCTACTGGTTCCGCGAGGTGGCCCGGCGCAACGGCGTCCGGACCCGGTACGGGCCCATCGACATCGGGTGCCGGGTCGAAGTCGCCCACCCCGTCCTCGACGAGATCACGCAGGTGCTCTACGACCCGAAATTCCTCTTTGTCACCCCCACATACGGGGACCGGACCCGGACCTTCTGCACGAACCCCGGGGGGAGAGTCCGCGTGGAGATCCGGAACGGGTTCCGGCTGGTGAACGGGGACGCGCTGAAAAAACGGAAGACCCGGAACAGCAACTTCGCGATCCTGAATACCGTCTCCATGACCGAGCCGATCCAGGACACCACGGAGATGGGGCGCAAGGTGATGGAGTTCGCGAACTTCTGGGGAGGCGGCGAGAGCCTCGTCGTGCAGCGGTGGGGAGACCTCACCGAGGGGAGGCGCTCGAAGGCGGAGACCTTCCATTCGGCGGACCTGGGCTACGACAAGATGACCCCGACCCTCCCCCTCGGCCCCCGGGTGACCCCGGGGGACATCTCCTTCGCCTACCCGGGGAGGATTGTCGACAACCTCCGGGAGAGCCTGCTCCTGCTGGCCCGGGTGATTCCCGGGGTGGCCCACCCCTCGACGACGGTCTATGTGCCCGAAATCAAGTTCTACGACACCAAGTACGACACCGACCGGTATCTCGAGACGAACGTCCCGAACCTGTTCGTGTCGGGGGACGGGGTGGGGAAGTCCCGGGGGATCGTCGGGGCGGCGCTGAACGGCATCCTGGCGGCGGAGGGGATCCTGCGCAGGGAAGGGAGCGGGTAGGGGGTTCCCTCAATCGGCGGTCAGGACCCCCGTCGCCCGGAGCACCATCGTCCTCACGGCATGAAGGAGCCCGGGTCGAGAACCCGGAACCCCGCCTCCTCGATCGCCTTCCGGATCGGCGCCACGTTCAGCGTGCTCAACCGGAAGTAGATCGTCCGCATCCCCGCCCCCGCGGGGCCTGCGGTCAGGACCGTAATGATGTTCACGTGGAAGGTCTTGATGATCGCCACGACATCCGCGAGCGCCCCGGGCCTGTCCGGAACCAGGACCTCGAGGCGGGAGCTGATCTCCCCGACCCCCATCGCCTGGATGCAGGCCCGAAGAACGTCCCCGCGGGTGAGGATTCCGGCCAGCCTTCCCGTTCCGTCCACGACCGGCAGGGAGTTCACCCGGAAGTCGGCGAGCAGGACAATGGCGTCCTCCAGGGCGTCGTGCAGCGTCGCGGTGACCACCTTCCGCGTCATCACCCTCTCGACGGGGGTCTCCGAGAGCATCCGTTCCAGATCCTCCTCCGTCGTTCCCGGCAGGAAACGGACCGGGAGGATTGCCTCCCGGATGTCGCGGTCGGAGAGGATCCCCACAAGCGTCCCGTCGGCGGAGACGACCGGCAGCTGGCGGACATTCCTCCTCTGCATCCTCTCGCGGGCCTCCCGGAGGGAGTCTCCGGGGGATGCCGTGACGACGTTTCGGTGCATCCTTCTGGCGACGTACATAGAGGGCTCCTTTTTGCGGTCGTGTCAGTCCGCCAGCAGTTCCCGAAGGTGGATCTCGGTGCAAAGGGTGAGCGATCGCGGCTCGTATCCCCCCTCGAGTATGGAGACGATCCTTCCCCCGCAATAGGCTTCGGCCAGCCTCACCACGAAGCGGGTCATGAACCGGAACCCTTCCCCGGTCAGCTGGAGGTGCGAGAGGGGGTCGTCCCGGTGGGCGTCGAACCCGGCGGAGAGGAGGAGGATCTCGGGGCGGAACCGCTCCACGGCCGGCGCGAGCAGCTGCTCGAAGGCCAGCCGGTACTCGTCGTCCCCCGCACCGGGGGGCATCGGAGCGTTCAGGATCGTTCCCTCTCCCGCCCCCTTCCCGGTCTCCCAGCGGCGTCCCGTGCCCGGGTAGAGGAAGGAGGGGTTCTCGTGGATGCTGAAGAGGAAGACGGAAGGGTCCTCGAGGAAGATGTCCTGCGTCCCGTTGCCGTGGTGAACGTCCCAGTCCACGATCATCACCCGGGCGAATCCGTGCCTCGCCTGGAGGTGCCGGGCGGCAATGGCGATGTTGTTCAGGAGGCAGAATCCCATCCCCTCGGTCCGCGTCGCGTGATGGCCCGGCGGCCGGACTGCGCAGAAGGCCCGGTCCGCCCTTCCGGAAGCCACCGCGTCTGCGCCGGCGATCGAGCCGCCCGCCGAGAGGAGGGCGATCGCATAGGAGTTCTTGTCGATGTAGGTGTCCTCGGCGTCGAGCGTCAGATCGCCCCGGCGGCAGGCCATCTCCAGCCTCCGGAGGTATGCCGGGTCGTGGACCCGGAGGATTTCCCCGTCCTCCGAATAGTCCGGGGTCGTCGGGAGCAGCAGGGATGTCAGACCGACCGTTTCGAGGTGCCCGTGGATGGCGGCGAGCCGCTCGGGGGATTCCGGATGCTCGAAGGGGGGAACGTGCAGGAGATAGTCGGGGTGATAGACGTAGGCGACGCGTTTCATCATCTCCCTCAGGATTCCTCTCACTATATCAGATATAGTGAAGACATGTGGAATCCCTGGGCCTGGACGGCCGCGGCGGTCCTGTTCGCCGCGGCGGGCGGTGCGGCGACCCTGTTCCGCTCCTCCCTCCTCATCCTGGGGGAGGAGGGGCTGGAGGAGGAGGCGGAGGGGGGGCATCCTTCCGCGGAGATCCTGCTGGTTCTGGTGCGCGATCCGGGGATCCGCCACCCGTTCTCCCTCTGGGTCTCGTCGTCGGTCCTCAAGATCCTCTCCGCGCTCTGCGCGGGAGCGGCCGCGGTGTCCCTCGCCGCCCGGATTCCGGGGTGGCTGGGGTTGGCCCTCTGCGCGGCGTGGGTTCCCGTCTATCTGCTGCTCCTCTTCTTCCTGGAGAATCTGGCGAACCGCAGGGCGCTGGCCGACTCCCGCCGGGTGCTGCGCCGGTGGAGCCGGTCCTGCAGGTTCGCCCTCCGCGCGGGGGCGCTCCCCTCCCGCCTCCTCGACGGCCTGGGGAGGCTACTGTTCGGCAGCCGGTATTCCCCGGAGGCTCTCATGGATATCCGGTTCGGCTCGGAGGAAGGGATCCTCGGCATGATCGAGGAGGGGGCGGAGCACGGGACGATCGATTCCACGGAGGAGAAGATGATCGAGCGGGTCCTCCGGTTCGGCGAGGCGGTCGTGGACGAGGTGATGACGCCGTGGTCCGAGGTCGTGACGCTGCGGCAGGGGATGACGCCGGAGGAGGTGTCCGCGATCGCCGCCCGCGCGGGATTCTCCCGTTTCCCAATCGTTTCCCGGAGCGGGGAGGAGGTCGTGGGGGTCCTTTCGACGCGCCAGCTGCTTCGCCCCGGGGGAGCGGAGGCATGGGAGCGGCAGGAGGAAAAGCCGGTCTACGTGCCCGCCTCGATGAAGGTGTCCGATCTGCTCCGGCGGTTCCAGCGGACGCGGGTGCACATGGCGGTCGTGATCGACGAGCACGGGAAGCTCTGCGGGGTGACCACGGTCCACGACCTGCTCGAGGAGATCGTGGGGAGGCTGGCCGGGGGGACGGAGCCGGTCGAGGTTCCCGAGTGGGAGAAGGACGGCGCGCTGTCGGTTCCGGCCTCCACCCCTGTGCGGGTCCTCCGGGACGAATACGGCATCCAGATCCCGCTGGGGGAGACCTACGAGACGGCGGCGGGGTTCGTGCTGGACTGCCTCCAGGGGTGGCCGGAGGGGGTGGTCACCTTTCTGGCGCACGGATACCGCGTCACGATCGTGGAGACCGAGCGCTTCCGGATCCGTCGTCTCCGCTTCGAGAAGGCGGTCGCTACCGGAACTCCGTGATCTCCTCGGGGGGCTCTCTCGGCGGCTTCGGGGTGACCGTGTCCGGCTTTCCCAGCGCGATGATCGCGAGCAATTCCTCGGGGGGGCGCACGGACAGGACCGATTCCAGTTCCGGCTTGGCCAACAGGGGTCCGGTCATCCAGCAGGCGCCGTACCCGAGCCCGTGGGCGGCGAGGAGGAACTGGGTGATGGCCGCCGCGACGCTCTGGACTCCGGGGTTCACCTGGAATCGCCGCGCCCGGTGCCGTTCGGGATCCTTCGCCCTCAGGTGACGGTCGGTCGAGGATTCGTAGGGGGACCCCACGACGCAGACCGCCGCCGGCGCCGCGGCGAACAGGTTGTGGTAGTTGATCTTCCCCGGCGGGACCGCTTTCCCGGTGACCCGGGAAAGGATTTCATCCACGATCCTGCGCATCTGGGAGAGAAGGCCCGGATCCTGGACCACGAGGAAGCGGACGTTCCGCGCGTTTCCCGCGGAGGGCGCTTCCGCCGCGGCCGCCACCATCCGGAGGATCGCATCCTTCGGGACCGCTTCCTTGAGGAACCGCCGGACGCTCCGCCGCCCCTTCATCGCCTCGAAAAGATCCATCCCCGGGATTTTTTCCGGCTCTTTTTCCCGTTTCTTGGGCATATCGACCGGGGGTCGTCCGGTCCGGCGCGCCGTCACGGCGCGACAAGGAGCAGCTCCGTCGCCCCCTTCTCCCTTCCTCCCGGGTCCACGAGAATCCGCCCCCCGGGAATATTTCCCTCGCGGGCCAGCAGCGCCAGGATCTCGTCCGCCGCCGGTCTTCCGTCCGTTGCCACGATGACCGACGCTCCCGGAAACTCGGAGGCCGCCTTTCCGATCCTCCCGATCAACTCCTTGCCGACGTCCGATAGCGCGGTTTTTCCCTTCCCCAGAAGCACCTTCCCGGGAACCAGGAGGCGCAGGGCCGGGCCCGCAGAGGACGCCGTTACCTCCGGGGAGATCGCGGCGATCTCCCGGACGAGGGCCTCGAGCCGTTCCGTCCGCCGTTTTTCCGACAGCCGCTTCTCCTCCGACAGGCGCTCCACGCGGCCGAGGAGGATGTCCCTTTCCAGCCGGAGGGCGATCAGGGCCGGCGTCTCCGCCGCCTTGTTCGCGAGCTCCTCGATCTTCTGCTTCATGGATGCGGATTCCCGGAGAACCGTTTCCCGCTCCGATTCGCAGGCGAGCGCCCTGGCGCTCAGCTCCTGGATCCGCTTCCCGCTTCCCTTCTCCTTTTCCAGCAGCTCCGTGATGAACGTCTCCCGCGTGATCCGGGTTCCCTCGATGTTCCTGCTGGTCTCCGTGAACTCCGCCCGGAGTTTCCGGAGCTCCTCCTCCTGTGCCGCCGTGCGGGCGGCGCACCGCTCCGAGGCGTCCTTTTCCCCGGCGACCTGCCTGGCCAGCGCCTCGTTCCGCGCCTCCTGGGCGCCTTTCTCCCGGTTCACGGAGGCCAGCGCGTCCCGAAGGGCGTCCGACTCCCGGACCTTCGCGTCGAACCGGGAGGTGGCGACGACACAGCCTTCCGTGGCGAGGGTTAGCGCCAACAGGCACAACAGCAACACCCGACCCTTACGGTGCAATCCCTTCTCCAGATCCGCGCGTTTTCGTCAGTCAGGAAACATTTTACTTTCCCACGTCTTTTTAATAAAGTTGAAAAAAACAGGCGGCCTGTTCCTGGAGGCAGCCGGCTGTCAAGCATTGCCGCGTCCCGGCCGCGCACATCCTTGATGCCCGGCAGGGTTCCGGAACGGTCCGCGCAGAGGCGGCCCGAGTTGGGTGTTTCCCAGACGGAAATCCTGGAAATGTTTCTGAAACTGGGGTATCTCTCCCCCGAGTCGCTGAAACATCTCAAGATGGCCGGAGAGAGGAGGGGGGTCCCTCTTCTCGAGGCGACGCTGCTGGAGGGAATCCTCCACCCGGACGCCAGGAGCTTCCTCCTCGCCGAATCGCTGGGACTGGCGTTCGAGGACATCGATCCGGCCGCGGTGCCTCTCGCAATGTCCGAATTCGTCCCCGAATCTACCGCCCGGGAATACCGGATCGCGCCGCTCTCCCGGGAGGAAGACCGGCTGACCCTGGCGGTGGCCGACCCGTTCCTTCACCCGGTCTTTTCCGTCATCGGGCAGGGAACCGGCCTGAGCATCCGGCTCGTGGTCTGTCCGCCCCGGACGATCAACCGGATCCTCGACCGGCTCTACCCGAACCTGCAGGCGCCCGCATCCGAGGAGCTGGAAGGGGGTCTCGTGGACCGCGGGCAGGCCGCGGAATGGCTCGCCCGGGGGAGGGCGAGGACGCTCGTGGAGAAAACCCTCTCCTTCGCCGTGGGAGGCGGTATTTCAAGCGTCCGGATCTTCCCCGCCGGGAATCGGGTCCGGGTCTCGGGACGCGCGGAGGGGGAGAACGCCCTTCTGTTCTCCATGCCGATCCGGTACCGCGGGGCGCTGCTCGGGGGGCTGGCGGAGCTCGCCGCGCTTCCCGGGATCCCCGCGGAAGGGTCGGAGTCTACCTTCCAATTGGAGGGCTCCGACGGGGTTCTCTCCTTCCAGCTGCTCTTTCTCCACGGCCTTTCCGGGCCCGAGGCGATCGTGAGGCACCTGCCCGAATTCCGGCCCGCCGCCACCCTCGATTCGGTCGGGCTGGCGCCGGAACAGGTCGAGATCACCTGCCGGCTGCTGGGGAAGAAGGACGGTCTCTACCTGCTTTCCACCCCCGGACCGGAGGGGGCCGCCACCACGATGTTCGCCATGCTCCGGGAAATGGTTCGCCCGGGCGCCCGCGTCGTGACCGTGGAGGAGCGGTTCCGGTTCCGCACCGAGAGATACATCCAGCTGGAGCGCAGGGATCTCGAAACCCGGTACGGGGGGCGGTGGGCGCAGCTGGCCGGAGCGGTCGAGCCGGACGCCCTGATGGTGGAATTTCTGCGGGACTCCTCGGACCTGATCGAGCTGGTCCACCTCGTCCGCGAGGGTGTCCCGGTCCTGTGCGGCGTCCGCGGGTCCGGGGTCGGGGACGTGGTCCGCACCCTCCTGTCGCTCCCTGTCGACCCGTTCCTGCTTTTCCGCACGGTGCGCCTCATCCTGCACCAGCGGCTGGTGGACCTCCTGTGCACCGAATGCCGGCGCACGGTGCCGGCGAAGCCCTCCCTTCTTCCCGGCGGGGGGAAGCGCGGGGAGATGCTGGAGGAGATCATCCGGAAGACCTCGTTCTACATGCCGGCGGGCTGCGACCGCTGCGACGGGAAGGGATATTCCGGGAAGATCGCGCTGGCGGAAGCGCTGCCGTTCTCCCACGGGGTGCAGAGCCTTCTGCTCGCGGGCCTTCCGGTCGAGCGGACGGTCGAACAGCTCACGGAGGAGCATCTCTACCCCGCCTTCCAGTCCGTGCGGGAACTGCTTGGGCGGGGGATGGTAGCATACGATGATATCCTTCCCTTTTTCCGGTAGCGGCGGGGGGGAGATGCTGCCGGCAGGGCAAGGCGGGCACAACCAGAATGGGAAGGCGGAGCAACACGGTGACGCTCGCCGTGGAATACGAGTGACGATGAGGACGGGGGGATCCCCGCCCTCCAAGGAGAGGTCATGAAGGAAGGCACGCTGAACCGGATGTTCCTGAACCGGATCGAGGAGGGGGGGGACGCGGTCCGCTACCTCGTTCCCCGGGAGGGGAAGTGGGAGCCGACGACCTACCGGGAGGTGGGCACCGCGGTCCGGGAGATGGCGAACGGCCTGTTCGCCCTGGGCCTTTCCCGGGAGGACAAGGTGGCGATCCTGTCGACCACGCGGCTGGAGTGGTGCCTGTCCGATATCGCCGGGATCCTTGGAGGGTTCGTCACCGTGCCGATCTATCCTTCCAACCTTCCCGATCAGGTCGAGTACATCCTGGCGAATTCCCGGGCCCGGCTGGTATTCGTCGAGGACGAGGAGCAGTGGAGCAAGGTCGACCAGGCGAGGAAAAACCTCCCGGACCTCTCCACCGTCGTCCTGCTCACGGGGGATCCGAAAGGGCGGACGGGGACGATCGGGCTGGGCGGGCTCCGGGAGAAGGGGAGGGAATTCTCCAGGGAGCATCCCGGCGCGCTCGACCGGAGGACCGCGGAGATCCGGCCGGAGGACGACCTGACGGTCATCTACACCTCCGGGACCACCGGCCCCCCGAAGGGGGTCGTCACGCGGCACAGCAACTATGCCTTCGTCGTCACCTCCGCGGTCGACGCGGTCACGGTGCGCCGTGGGGAGACGCTCCTGCAGTTCCTCCCCCTCGCACACTCCCTCGGCCGGCTGGAGCACTTCCTCACCTTCGACGTAATGGCGGTCTCCGCCTTCGCCCGGAGCATCCTGACGGTGGGGGAGGATCTTGCGCTCGTGCGGCCGGAGATCATGGTCAGTGTCCCCAGGCTCTTCGAGAAGTTCTATGCCCGCGTTCTGGCCAAGGTCGAGGAGGACGGGGGGCTCAAGAAAAAGATCTTCCACTGGGCGCTCGGGGTCGGACGCGAGGTGTCCCGCCGCCGCCAGCGGGGAGAGGCGGTGGGGGGGTTCCTGGCGGGGAAGTACTCCCTTGCCCACAAGCTGGTGTTCGGCAAGATCCGGGAGCGGATGGGGGGCAGGCTGCGCTTCTTCATCTCCGGCGGCGCCCCGCTCGCCCGGGAGGTCGCGGAGTTCCTCCATGCCATGGACGTGCTCATCCTGGAGGGGTACGGGCTGACGGAGGACTCCACCGTCACGACGGTGAACCGGATCGAGCGCTACAAGTTCGGGACCGTGGGGAAGGCGCTTCCGGGCACCGAGATCCGGATCGCGCAGGACGGGGAGATCCTCGTGCGCGGTCCCCACGTGTTCAAGGAATATTTCCGGGACCCGGAGGCCACGCGGCAGGCGGTCGACGCGGAGGGGTGGCTCCACACGGGGGATATCGGGGTCCTCGACTCCGAGGGGTTCCTCACGATCACCGATCGGAAGAAGGACATCCTCGTGACCTCGGGGGGGAAGAACATCGCCCCGCAGAACATCGAGAACCTGCTGAAGACCGACACGTTCGTGAGCCAGGCCTTCGCCTACGGCGACCGGAAACATTTCATCACCGCCCTGATCACCCTGTCGGCCGAGGATGTCGCCAAATGGGCGGCGCAGAACGGAATCGCAGAACAGGATCCGGTCCTGCTGGCGAAGCACCCGAAAGTGGAGGAGAGGATGCGCGCCCGGATCGAGGAGCTGAACCGGCAGCTCGCCTCCTTCGAGCAGGTCAAGAAGTTCGTGCTGCTCGGGACCGATTTCACGCTGGAAACGGGGGAGCTGACTCCAACGCTGAAGCTGAAGCGCAAGGTGATCCTTCAGAAGTACGGTCACCTGCTCGACTCCCTGTATGAGAAGGGCTGATCTCCCCCTTGCCCGTTACGGCGTACGAGATCAACGCCCTGCCGGAGGGGGAGCGTGAGGCGCTTCTGTCCACCCTGGTCCCGCGCCGGCTCCTGGAGAGGTTCTCGGTAGACCCGGAGACGTTCCGGGGGCCGGGAGGAAACCGGTGCGTCTCCTTCACCTGCCCGGAAGGGATGCCCTTCTTCCAGGTGGAATTCCACCGGACCCCGGAGGACCGGGACGCCGTCTACTTCCTCGACGTGTCGAGCACGCCCTACGGGCAGATGGAGATCTCGTTCGTCATCGTGAACGATCCGGAGAGCGGACGGTACGACGTGGACGTGGACGAGGGGGGGCGGGACACCTACTTCGGGACCGCCCTGAGGAACCTCCCCGAGGAGATCCGGGCGATGCGGGACGGCCTGGCGCCCGGACAGGTCCGCCGCGGTCTGCGCGCCATGCCGGACCTGGTCGCCAGCTGGGAAGCCTTCTTCGGGAAGCTGGGGCACCGGTTCTTCTTCCTGGAGCCGCTGGGCTACACCAGCGCGATCCTGTACGAGAGGAGCGGGTTCCAGTACCTTACCGGGAAAGAGGGGATGGTCCGGACCGACCGGGAGTTCCGTCCGGGCGGACTGCTGCACGGGAGGCTCGACGGGAGCACCCCCTTCCGGATGCCGGGGCAGGGGGCGACGGTGCGCGGGAGGAGCTGGGCCATCCACGACGGAATCCTGGACGAGCCGTGGGAGAGCCCGAAGATGTACAAGACGATCGGGGTGAACGCCGGAGTGTCGACGTTCACTGGGGAGGGATATTGAGAAGAGGGGCGGTCGTCGCCGCGCTTTGCCTTGTCGTGGCGGCGGTACAGGCGGAGGAGAGGCCGAAGATCTTCCTGGAGAAGAGGATCTTCGCGGAGACCTCGGAGGGAAAGAAGAGCTTCTACGAGGTCCACACCGTCTCGAAGGGGGAGAACCTCTGGAAGATCCTGGAGGGAATCTCCCCGCTCTTTCCGTCGAACTATTCCGCGGCGCTCCGGGAATTCCGGCGGGCGAACCCGGAGGTGCGGGATCCCGGGAAGCTTTCGCCCGGGCAGAAGATCCTGATCCCCTCCGGGGCGGCCGCGAAGGTCCGGCGGATGGTGGAATCCGGGAAAGCGGTCCCCCACCGGATCGTCCGCGGAGACGCGCTGCTGAAGATCCTCGCCGCGCGCGGAGTCCCGCGGGAGGACAGGGAGCGGTACCTCTCGGCCGTGATGGAGCTGAACGAGCCGGTCCGCGACGTGGACCGGATCTATGCCGGAACAACGATCCTGATTCCCACCGCCGAGTATTTCGCGGAAGCCCCTTCCGTCGCAGCCGCTCCATTCCCCGGCCCGCTGGCGGCCGCGGCGCCCCCCGCAGAACCTGCGGAGAGGAAACCGGAGGAGGCGCCGGCTTCGGCGGTGGCGCTGACGCGGGATGTCCCGCCGCAGCCGGGCCAGGAGGCGATCCCGGCGGCGAAGCCGGAGGCCCAGCTCGTGTCGCCTTCGCTGCCGACCCCGGAAGCGGGATCCCTGATCGCCTTCACGGCCGGAGTGCCGGCGAAGGAGGTTCCCCCCGCCCCGGCGAAGCCGGTGTACCGGGGTCTGCTCTCCGACCTGGCCGCCGGACTGGGGGAGAAGTGGATCGACCGGGGCACCCTGTATCTTCCCATCCCGACCGGCGGGGAGGTCGTCCTCGACCTCGGGGATTATCCGGTCGTCCGCCTTTCCACGGGGGTGGACCTGCTGGTCGACTTTCACGACGGGCTCCCCGCCGACGTGCGGGCGCTGATCACGGAGACCTGGAAGAACTACCGGGTGGTTTCGATGGGGGGAAGCTCCGGTCCGCTGGAGATGCTGGACCGGTTCCTGAAGGCCGCCGGGTACCATTCCGCCAGGGAAGGGAAGGAGCATCCGCTGGTCATCGGGGAGCAGCTCGCCATCGCCGTCCCCGCCGACCGGATCGTGCTGAAGACGCCGCAGAGCCTGCTCAACGGCGAGGTCTTCCTGCTCAAGGAGGTCTCCGAGAAGCCGGGGGACGATCTCTCCGCGGTCCTCCGGTACGCGGGGCACATCGGCATCCGGGTCCTGCCGTTTGCCGTGGACCGCTCCGCCAGTGAGGGATTCCTGGTCGGGATCGACGCCGAGGAGACGGAGCCGGAAGCCGCCCCGGAGGCGGTGCCGCAAGGGGGGCTGGCGGCGGTCGACTACACCCTCTCCTTTCTGGGGCTTCACATCGCCTCGGAGGAGAAGATCACGATCGGGGGAAAGGGAGGTGCTTTCCAGCTCACCGTCCAGCCGGAGAGGATCTTCGATGCGGGGGGGAAGCGGTACGTGGTCGACGCGGGAAAGATGTCCCCTCCCCTGCGGTCGATCGTACGGGACTCGGGGTACGAGATCTTCTCCGTGGGGAAGGAGGAGGGGGGGAGATCGATCTTCCGGCGGATCCTCGGAGTCTCCGGGACCCCCCACGAGGATCGGGAGCGGTTTCTCCTCTTCGGAGGGGAGGGCGCGGGGTTCGAGGTCCGGGTCACGGGGACCTTTCTCACCTCGGCGGAATACCTCGGCGGGCGGAAGATCCGGGCGGCCATCCTCGTCCGCGGGAAGATCCACACCAAGACCCGGGAGTTGATGCGGCGGTTCGGTGTGGAAATCGTGGACTGGTAGGCGTAGAATAATAGATTCCAGACTCCCTGGGATGCCGGGAGACAGCAACCATGAATGGATCGACCGGTGAACGCCCGGACCGGGGGAAATCCGAGACGACCTCCCTGTTCGGCCTGGTGAGCGATCGGCCGCGCCTGGCCGTCGTCCTGCTCTTCCTGACCATGACGGTCGCCGTCTTCGCCGTGCGCATCTCCCGGGACACGGGGCATGCCCGGGTCGACCTCCTGGCGCGGGAGGGGATGCGGCTCTACGGGGCCGCGAACCTCGAGAAGGAGGGAGCGCCCCCCCTCGCTCCCGCCGACGCCGAGGCGAAGGTGAATGAGTGGACGGGGGCGAAGCTGTTGCTTCCCCGGGAGGAGGGGGTGTTCTCCGTCTCCTCCGTCCGGCGGGAGAAGGTGGGGAGGCAGACGGCCGCCGCCGTCCGCTTCTCGGGATTCGGGAATTCGTATCTCCTTCTCGTGCTCCGGAACCGGCCCCGGGCGGGGGGCCAGGACGAGGAGGACCTCTTCTCCGGCTCCGGTTTCCTCTCCGGAGAGAAGGAGGGGATGTCGTTCGTGTACTGGGAAAAGGAGGGGGCCTCCTTCTTTCTGGTGACGGCCTCGGATCTGATAAGCGCCATCGATCTCGTGCGGCGCTACTTCACCTGACCGGAAGAGACGGCGGGAAAACCCTTCAGGAGGACCCTTCGATGATCGTTGCGAGGCGGATGGCGCGGAACCCGGTGGTCGTGGACGAGAACGACTCGATGCGAAGGGCGATGGACATCATGAAGGAGCGGGGGATCCGCCACCTCTGCGTCCTGAAGGACGGGGAGAAACTGGTCGGGGTCCTCTCGGAGCGGGACATCAAGCAGGCCTCCCCTTCCTCCGCGACCTCCCTGGAAATCCGCGAGATCTATTACCTGCTCGACAAGGTCAAGGCCCGGCAGATCATGACCCGGCGCCCCTACACGATATCCCCGTCCGCCCCGATCGAGGAGGCGGCGCTGATCATGCGGGAGAAGAAGATCGGGTGCCTCCCGGTCGTGGAGGGGGGGAAGTTGGTCGGGATCCTCACCGAGACCGACATCCTGGACGCCTTCATCGAGTCGATGGGGGTAAGCGGGCCGGGCTACCGGGTCGAGCTGGGGCTGCCCGACAGGATCGGCATGCTGTTCGAGGTGACGAAACTGCTCAAGGACTTCGAAACCAAGATCGTCTCCGTGGCGACAGCCGCCCACGCGGAGCCGGGGATGAAGACCCTGATCCTGCGGCTCGAGACGAAGAACTACAAGGTGCTCAAGGCGGCCCTGAAAAAGGCGGGGTACGAAATCCTTTCGGCGGATTGATCCCGGTCAAGGAACCGGGGGGCCGGAACGCACATCCTATAACAGGGAGGGGGATAGATTGCCCCCGGGGAGGGAAAAGGGAATGAAGCCAGAAGTCGAAAAAGTGCTCGGAAAGATTCGCCCGGCCCTGCAGGCCGACGGGGGAGACGTGGAACTCGTCGACGTGGACGGGGGCGTGGTGAAGGTGCGACTGACCGGCGCATGCTCCGGCTGCCCCATGGCGTCGATCACCCTGAAGAACGGCATCGAGGCGTTGCTGAAGGAGGAGATCCCCGCGGTGGAGCGGGTGGAGTCGGTATAAATCAACCCATACAGGAGGAATCATGGCGTACAAGATCACGGAGGAATGCATCGCCTGCGGGGCCTGCCTTCCGGAATGCCCGGAACAGTGCATTTCGGAGGGCGATCCGATCTACGGCATCGATGCGGGCAAGTGCACCGATTGCGCGAACTGCGCCGGAGTCTGCCCGACGGCGGCCTGCATTCCAGCCTGAGTCCGCGGAACGGTCCTCCGGGGCCGGTCCGCTCGCCGAACCTGGCGGGAACCCGGAAGCACACCGTTCCGGGTTTCCGCATTTTTGGGACTCGCGGGTCACAGCAGCTTCCGGACCTCCCGGTCGAACGCTTCCTGGTCGATATAGCCGACATGGACATACCGGATCGTTCCGTCCTTCCCGATGAAGAAGGTGGTCGGGATGGAGGTGACCCCTCCGTAGGCCCGCGTGGTGGTGAGGTCTCCGAAGAGGATCCGGTACTCGATCCGGTGGCTCGTGATGAACCCCGGAAGGTTTCCCCGCGTATCGGTGTCGAGGGAGATGCCGACCAGCTCGAACCCCTGGTCCCGGTATTTCCGGTGGACCTCGACAAATCCCGGAATCTCCTCCCGGCAGGGGGGGCACCAGGTGGCGAAGAAGTTGATCACGGTGGGCTTCCCGAGGAACCGGGAAAAGGAGACACGGTTCCCGCTGATGTCCACCAGGGAGAACTCCGGCGCCTGCACCCCGGCGACGGTGCGCCCGGCGGGAGAGCTCCCCGAGGGGGACCTCGGTGCGGAGCTTCCCAGGTAGTAGGCGACGGCGCCCGCAAGCGCGATGACGAGCACCGCGGCCGGGAGAACCGAGGATTTTTTCATGCGCGACTCCTTGCGATCGTTTCCAGATAGAATTATAAAGGGAAACGGAACGGCCCGCCTCCTAATCCTACACAAGGGGCGGCGTCCGGACGGCGGACCGCATGCCGTTCCGGAAAACGGCACGGGGAGGAAGACGATGGCGGAATGGACCATGGAAGAGGTACTGCGCCTGGCGCTCCGGCACGAGATGGAGAATTTCGGGGAGTACAGGAAGGCGGCGGAACAGACGCAGAACCCGGCCGTGCGGAAGATGTTCGCCTACCTCGCGGAGGAGGAAAAGGGTCACATCAAGCTGATCCGCGACAAGATGGCCGAGTTCAGGATCCAGGAGTAGCCGGGGAGCGACGGTGGGCCGGATCTTCTTCGACCATATCTCCACCACCCCCCTGGACCCGAAGGTCCTGGAGGCGATGATGCCGTACTTCACGGAGCGGTACGGCAACCCCTCTTCCCACATCCACGATCAGGGGCAGGCGGCCCTCAAGGGGTTGGACGCGGCCAGGAGCCAGGTGGCCTCCCTGGTCGGCGCGAAGCCCGGAGAAATCCTGTTCACCTCCGGGGCCACCGAGTCGAACAACCTCGCGGTGAAAGGGGTTGCCGGCGCCCACGCGGCGAAGGGGAAGCACCTCGTCGTATCCGAGGTGGAGCATTTCTCGGTGCTGAACGCCCTGATCCCGCTGCGCAACCGCGGCTTCGAGGTCACCACCGTGAGGGTCGACCGGGACGGACGGGTGGACCCCGGGGAGGTCCGCCGGGCGATCCGGCCGGACACGATCCTGGTGTCCGTCGTGCACGCGAACGCGGAGATCGGCACGGTGGAGCCGGTGGAGGAGATCGGGAGGATCGCGCGGGAGAGGGGGGTGCTGTTCCACACCGACGCGACCGCCTCGGCCGGCCACATTCCGGTCGACGTGAACCGGATCGGGGCCGACCTGGCGACCCTGTCGGCCCACAATTTCTACGGGCCGAAGGGTGCGGGGGCGCTCTACGTCCGGGAGGGGGTCCGCCTCGAGTCGCTCCTGGACGGCGGGTTCCAGGAGATGGGGCTGCGCGCCGGCACCGAGAACGTCCCCGGGATCGTGGGGATGGGAGCGGCGGCCTCCATCGCCGCCCGGGAGATGGCGGAGCGGGACCGGCATCTCCGAAGCCTGGGAAAGCGCCTGCACGACGGGATCGCCGCCTCCGTGGAGCACCTCCACTTCACCGGCCACCCTTCGGTGCGGCTCCCCGGGCATGTGAGCTTCTGGGTGGAGTATGCGGAAGGGGAATCGCTGCTGCTTTTGCTCAACCTCCACGGGGTGATGGCCGCCTCGGGATCGGCCTGCAGCTCGAACCTGAAAGGGCAGGACGAGGAGGACCTGATCGCCTCCCACGTCTTGCGGGCGATCGGGGTCCCCTCGGACATCTGCACCGGGTCGATCACCTTCAGCATGGGGAAGGGAAGCACCGGGCAGGAGGTGGACGCGGTGCTGTCGGCGCTTCCCGGAATCGTCCGGAAGCTGTGGGCGATGTCTCCCACATATCTCGACTACCAGAAGAAGATCCTCCAGGGAGGATAGGCGGACATGGCGAGCGGACCGTACAGCGCGAAGGTGATGGATCACTTCATGAACCCGAGGAACGTCGGCGAGATCGAGGATGCCAGCGGCGTCGGCGAAGTGGGGAACCCGGCCTGCGGCGACATGATGCGGCTCTACCTCAAGGTCGAGGGAGAGACGATCGTGGACGCGAAGTTCCGCACCTTCGGGTGCGGGGCGGCCATCGCCTCCAGCTCGATGCTGACGGAGATGGTGAAGGGGAAGACGGTCGAAGAGGCGCGGGCGATCACGAACCGGCATGTCGCCGACGCCCTCGACGGGCTCCCCGCGGTGAAGATCCACTGCTCGGTCATGGCCGAGGAGGCGGTCAAGGCCGCCCTGGACGACTACGCGAAGAAGCATCCCGCCTGAGAAGGAGGAAGGACCGATGCTGGACCTGAACGAGATCGAGATCCTCCAGGTCGCCCTCGCCCACGAGGAGCGGGCGAGAGCGTACTACGGACGGCAGGCCGCCCTGCACGGAACGTCGCCGGCGGGCGACCTTTTCGACTTCCTCGCCCGGGAGGAGGAGGGCCATATCCGGAAGCTCTCGGCGAAATTCGGGGTCCCGAAGCACGAGGCGAAGTGGGAGCACCGATTCCTCCCCTACATGATCGACCTGGACCGGATCGCCCGGGAGGAGGAGGGGGCCGGGGAAAGCGACGCGATCCGGAAGGGGCTTGCCGTGGCGAAGAGGGCGGAAGAACATGCCGTGGAGTTCTACGGGAAGGCGGCGGAGGCGGTCGAGGACAGGAACACGAAGGGCCTGCTTTCCGAGCTGCGGGAGGAGGAGAGGACCCACCTCGCGCGGATCGAGGAATTGCTGAACAGAGTCTGATCCCCGGCCCGCGGGCCGGAAGCAGCCAGGGAGGGACCATGACGTCGAACCCGCTCGATGTGATCCGGATGGCGCTGGGGCGCGAGAAGGCGGCGGTAAAAGACTACACGGCGTTCGCGAAGACGGCCAAGGAGCCGTCCATCCGGGAGATGTTCCTCTTCCTCGTGGAGGAGGAGAAAAAGCATGTGAAGCTCCTGCAGGAGGAGATCGACCGGGAGGTCAACCAGGAGATGTAGGGACGCTCCGGGGAGGAATGCGGGACGCACCCGGGGGGCTCCCGGGGATCCCGGGCCGACCTGCACGACCCGGATGCCCGGGAGGCCCGCGCTGATCGCTCTCTACGACAGCTGCTCGCGAAAGAAGGTTCCGTTCGTTCCGATGAGACCGGGGCGGGCGGGGATCTACACCTGCGGACCCACCGTCTACCGGTATGTCCACATCGGGAATCTCCGGACCTGGCTGCTCACCGACCTGCTCGTCCGGGCCCTCGGGTTCTTCGGGCTCAGGACCGTTTCCGTCCAGAACGTCACCGACATGGGGCACATGCAGCAGGAGCGACTCGAAGAGGCGGAGGACAAGGTCGTCGCCGCCGCCCGCGCGGCCGGGAAGTCGGCCGGGGAGATTGCGGCCTTCTTCACCGGCGCGTTCTTCCGGGACTGCCGGAGGATGGGCTTCCTCCCCGCCGACCTCTATCCCCGCGCCTCCGCCCACGTTCCCGACATGATCGCGATGGCGCGGGAACTGGAGCGCCGCGGGGCGACCTACGGGGAAAAGGGGTGGCTCTACCTCGACGTGACGAAGGCGCCGGGGTACGGAGAGCTCTCCGGGGCCCTGCTGGGGGAAGGGGAGGCGGCCGGCCGGACCGACGCCGCGATCCATCTCCGCAAGAAACGGCCGGAGGATTTCTCGCTCTGGCTTCCGGCGGAGCCCGGGCGGGAGTTCTCCTGGGAGAGCCCCTGGGGCCGCGGCTGGCCCGGATGGCACATCGAGTGCGCGGCGATGGCGGTGAGGTACCTGGGACCGGAATTCGACATCCACGTGGGAGGCTCGGACCTTCGCTTCCCGCACCACGAGAACTCCCGTGCGATGGCGAGGGCGGCCACCGGCGGCCGGTTCGCCGCCCTCTGGGTACACGGGGCGCACCTTCTGGTCGACGGGCGGAAGATGTCCAAGTCGCTGCGCAACGAGCACACCCTCGACGACCTGGAAGCCCGTGGGGTCTCCCCGGCCGATTTCCGGTATCATTGCCTGACGCTCCAGTACCGGACGCCGATGAACTTCACCTGGGAGGCGCAAGCGGCATCCGCGACGGCGCTGGAAAGACTTCGGGAGGCGTTCGCCCGGGGGGGGGACGCGGGGAGCGGCGCGCCGGGAGAGGAGGGGGAGTTCCGGCGCCGCTTCCGGGAGGCGGTCGGGGACGACCTGAACACCCCGAAGGCGCTCGGGGTCGTCCATGAGGCGGCGCGGGCCGGGCTTTCCGGGAGGACGCTGCGCAAGCTCGCCGCGGAATGGGACCCGGTGCTGGGGGTCGGACTTCTCCGGTCCGCGGAGGCCGCGAGGGAAGAGGCGGGCGCCGTGGATCGGGAGGGGATTCCGGAGGCGGTGGCCGACCTCGCAAGGAGGCGCGGGCGGCTCCGGCAGGAGCGGAAGTTCCGCGAGGCGGATGCCCTCCGGGAGGGGATCCGGGAGGCCGGGTACGAGGTGACGGACGGGCCGGAGGGGACCTTCCGGCTGGAAAAACGGCGGGGGAGGGGCACCGATGGGTTCGATGAAAAGGCTTGAGGAGTTGATGGAGGTCGCGCACGGCTACCAGCGCTCGATGGCCCTGTTCACCGGACTGCGGCTCGGCGTCTTTTCGGCCCTGGCCTCCGGCCCGTCCGACGCCTCCCGGCTCGCGCGAACGGTGTCCGCCGATCCCCGAAGGCTCTCGATCCTCCTGAACGCCCTGGTAGCGGTCGGCCTGCTGAAGCGCGACGGTGCGCAGTACGAAAACGGGAAGCTCGCGGCCCGGTATCTCACGGACGGCCCCCTCTCGAAGCGATCGATCCTGCTGCATCACCGTAACTGCTGGCCAGAATGGACCGACCTGGAAAGAAAGATCCGGGCGGGGAGGAAAAGAGCGGGCCCGGAGAAGAACTGGCAGGAGAACTTCATCCGCGGGATGGAGGACAACTCCCGGGAGCGGGCCGCGCAGGTCGCGCGGGAGTTCCCGCTGCGGGAGGGGGAGCGCCTCCTGGACCTGGGAGGCGGCCCGGGGACCTACGCCCTCGAATGGGCGGTAAGGTACCCCGGGGCGAAGGTGACGCTGTTCGACCTGCCCGAGACGGTCCGGATCGCCCGAAGGATCCTGTCGGAGAAGGGGAGATCCGGAGAGGTGGAGATTGCGGCGGGGGATTTCCTGAAGGACCCGCTCGGCGGGCCGTACGACTTCGTCTGGATCTCCCAGATCCTCCACGCGTTCTCCGAACGGGAGTGCATCCGAATTCTCCGGAGGGCGCGCCAGGCGATGGCGCCCAAGGGGCGTGTCGCGGTGCAGGAGTTTCTGTTGGACGAGGGGAAGACCTCTCCACCGGGCCCCGCCTTCTTCTCCGTCCACATGGTGGCGGCGACCGAGGGGGGCAGATCCTACACGGAGGGGGAGATCGCGGTGATGCTTTCCACGGCCGGGTTCCGGAAGGTCTCCGCGCGGCGGCCGGACCCCGCCGGGGTGGGGATCGTCACGGCCCAGGCGGGAAAAAAGGAAACCGGGAGGCCTGGTTGAGGCCTCCCGGAGGTTGTCCGTGGTGGGCGCTACAGGATTTGAACCTGTGACTTCCACCGTGTGAAGGTGGCACTCTACCGCTGAGTTAAGCGCCCGCGGGAACCCCTATTCTACCGTCCCCGCCGGGCGCAGCAAGCGAAAATTCCGGTCAGAAGGAGATCTGTGCCCCCGCGTAGGGCCCCTTCAGCGTGAGCTCGGCCACGACGTCGTCCTTGTCCACCTGGAGATCGATCCACCGGTACCCCCCCTGGATCCGGACGAAGGGGAACGGGGCGAAGGAGAGATAGACCTCCCCCTCGTACAGGTGGTTCCCGGAATAGGCCATCCCCGCCGCCCGGGCGTCGATCCGGACCATGTCCTTCAGCAACCCCGCGCCCGCCGCCAGCCCGACCATCGGGATCGGGGCCTTGAAGTCCTTCCGCTCCGTCACCGCGCTGCCGCGCAGCTCCACCTCTCCGTCCACATATTTCACCTTGCCGACCAGCCCGAGGTAGAAGCTGGCCGCGACCAGATCCGGGCGGAGGATGTCGACCTGGATCTCCCCGTCGAGCATCTTCATGTCCAGGCTCGAGATCACGGTGTCGGAGACCGTAAAGGTCTGCCCGCTGAAGACGATCTCCCTCGCCAGCGCCTTGCTCCCGTCGAACGAAACCGGGGTGAATCCTGCTCTCAGGTGAAACCGCCCGACCCGGAGGAACGCCTCCCCGGAGGGCAAATTCTCGTCTCCGACCCCCAGGTCGTCCTTCACGTCGAACTTCGTCCCCGCCGGGGGCGGGTCGAAGGTCTGGATCTTCGCCGAGAGGTCGGGGAACCAGTAGGTTCCCCGCACCCCGGCCTCGAACCCCGGCATCGCCGCGGCGGGGGCGGCGGGCGCGGCCAGAAATACCGCGGCGATAATCCATGCGAATCGTCTCATCTGAACTCCTTTCCCTTCTGGTATACTGTCCCGGCGTCGCATATCGGAATCGGGACGAGGTGGAGATGACCACGGAACGGAAGCGGGAGATCCGGCGCCGCCGGCACCGGAGGAAGAAGGCCCGGAAGAAGCGCGCGAGCGAGACCGCGAAGAAGTAGGGCCGGTTTTCCCGCAAGCCGGGCGAGGCTTCGGATGGAAGCGGATAGGGCGCTGGTGGCCCTCCCGGACTTCAAATCCGGCCGGGAGGCAGCAATGTCTCCGGGGGGTTCGATTCCCTCACGCTTCCGCCATCTTTTCCGCAACGGTTTCCCCATGTCCTGGCTCCCGGGAGGCGTATCGGAAGAACGGGCAGGGTTCTTTAGTCCGCGGGGGAGACTCCGGGCTCGGCGCCCGCGGGGCGGAGCGAGTAGCGGCATCCGCAGTAGTCCTGCCGGTAGATTCCCAGCCGCTTCGAGATCTCCACGCTCTTGCGAAAGCCGTCCCCCTTCTTCATGTCGGCCGCCAGGAAAACGACCCCCGACCGCTCCCCCTCCTCGAACCCCACTCGGTTCACCATCGCCGCATCCTTCTTCGGGCTGACGGTGAGGACGGTGGAAAAGTTCGGGACCCCGAGCCGCTTCGCCTCGGAGGCGGTCCTGCGCAGCCGCAGCCGGATGCAGGCCTCGCACCGTTTCCCCTTCTCCGGCTCCTCCTCCAGGCCGCGGACCGCCTCCTCCCACTCTTCCTCGCCCCCGGACGCGATCTCCAGGGCGAAGGGGAGCGCCTCCCGCAGGTGGCGGGCCGCCAGCAGGCGCCGCGCATGCTCGTCCCCGGGCTGGATGTTCGGGTTGAAGAAGAGCCCGGTGACCCGGTACCGCTCCTGGAGCGCGGGCACCCCGTAGGCTGCGTCGGGACCGCAGCAGATGTGGAGCAGCAGCTCTTCCCCGTCGGCGCATGGGCGGATCAGCTTCATTCCCGGGACCCACCTCCCGGATTCATTATCCTATAATCGAGAGAGAGTTCCGGGAGGAAACCGATGCGCCTGCAGATCGTCCTGTTCCTGATGACCTTTCTCACCACGCTGGTGGCGGGGGCCTTCCTCGCCGGGGGGAACCCGCTCGCGAGGCCGCAGGACCTTCTCCTGGGGCTCATGTTCGCCGTCCCGCTCCTTTCCATCCTCGGCGTGCACGAGATGGGGCACTACACGGCGGCGCGGCGGAACCACGTGGAGGTCACTCCCCCCTATTTCATCCCCGCCCCCCCGATCGGTCTGTCGATCGGGACCTTCGGCGCCTTCATCAAGATCCGCTCCCCGCTTCCCCACCGGGACGCGCTGATGGAGATCGGCGCCGCGGGGCCGATCGCGGGGGCGCTCGTGGCGATCCCCATCCTGCTGATCGGGCTGACGATGTCGGAGGTGCGGCAGGTCCTGTCCGCCGGAGGGTTCCAGGTCCGGCTCGGCGAGCCGCTGCTGCTCAAGGCGGCGAACCTCCTCCTGTTCGGCGACATCCCCGCGGGGTACGATGTCGTCCTCCACCCGGTGGCCTTCGCGGGGTGGATCGGCCTTTTTGTGACCTCGCTGAACCTGATCCCTTCCGGTCAGCTCGACGGGGGGCACATTGCCTACGCCCTCTTCGGCGCCAGGTACGAGAGGGTCTCCCGGATCATTCCGCTCCTGCTGCTGCCGCTGGGGCTGCTCTGGGCAGGCTGGGTCCTCTGGGCGGCCCTGCTCTTCTTCCTGGGGACCCGGCATCCCCGGCCCGTCTTCGAGGAGATCCCCCTTTCCCGGGGCAGGCGGTGGATCGGATTCGCCGCCGGGGTCCTGTTCCTGCTCTGCTTCACCCCGGCCCCATTCACCATCGTCGGGTAGGGGGCGGCCATCCGCGAACTCCTCACCCTGCGACCCTACATGGAGCGCCACCGCGCGGCCTACCTGCTCTGCGCGCTCGGACTGTTCGCCTCCAGCCTGTCCGGCCTCCTCGTTCCGTGGATGATCCGCGAGGCGATCGACAGCCTGTCCCGGCCGGGAGGCGCCGGGGGGCTGGTGCGGGCGGTCTCGTGGATGCTTCTGTTCGCCGCGCTGCACGCGGGGTTCCGGTACGTCTCCCGCCGCGGGCTCCTGATCACCGCCCGGCACGTGGAGCTCGAGCTCCGGCACGACCTCTTCTCGCACGTCATCCGCCTCCCGGTCTCCTTCTTCGGGAGGACGGCCACCGGCGACGTGATGTCCAGGCTGACGAACGACATCTCCGCGATCTGGCTCTTCCTGGGGCCGGGGATCCTCACCCTGACGGGTACCGCCATCTCCTACCTGCTGGCGCTCGCCTTCATGGTCCGGATCAGCCCGGTCCTCACGGCGGTCGCGCTCGTCCTGGCCCCGGCGGTCGTCCTGCTGTCCCGCTCCTACGGGAAGGCCTTTCACCGGCTGCACCGGAAGGGGCAGGAGTCGTTCGCCGCGATGAACTCCCTCCTCCAGGAGAACATCACCGGGATCCGTCTGGTGAAGACCTACGGGCTGGAAGAGCGGGAGGAGCGCCGGTTCCGCGGCTCCTGCGAGGAGTACTACCGGGTGAACGTCTCGGTGTCGAAGACCTCCGCCGCCTTTCACGGCGGGATCGGCTTCCTCGCGGGGGGCGGCGTCGCCCTCGTGCTGCTGCTGGGGGGATGGCTGGTGATCCGGGGGCAGCTGACCCTCGGGGGATTCGTCGCCTTTAACGCCTACCTCGCCATGCTCTCCTTCCCGACCATGGCGCTGGGCTGGGTGATCAACCTGTTCCAGCGGGCCGGGAGCGCGACGGGCCGGATCCACGAGTTTCTGGCGACGCCGTCCGAGCCGGAGGAGGCCGGACCGGCGGAGCCGCCGCCGCACGGCCGGGAGGTCCCGTTGCTCGAGATCCGGGATCTTTCGTTCCTCTACGAGGGGGAAACCCGGGGGGAGACGCTCCGCGGGGTCACCTTCTCCGTCGGGCCGGGGGAGGTGGTGGGGCTGGTCGGGCAGACCGGCAGCGGGAAGAGCACCCTCCTTTCCCTGATCTTGCGGCTCTACCCGGCTCCCCCGGGGAAGATCTTCCTGCGGGGCCGCGACGCGGCCGGGATCCCCCTGGCCGAGCTCAGGCGGTCGATCCGCCTGGTGGCGCAGGACCCGTTCCTCTTCTCCGATACCGTTCTCGAGAACATCTGCTTCGGCCTGGAGAAGCCGGACGCGGAGGCGGCCCGGCGGGCGGCGTCGCTCGCCCGGCTCCTGGCGGAGATCGAGGAGATGCCGGCCGGGATGGACACGGTGATCGGGGAGCGGGGGCTGACCCTCTCCGGGGGGCAGAAGCAGCGGGCCGCCGTCGCGCGGGCGCTCTGCGCCGGGGGGGAGCTGCTGCTGCTGGACGACATCCTCTCCGCGGTCGACTCGGAGACGGAGCGGGAGATCTTCGAGGGGATCCTCTCGCTGCGGGGGGAGCGGACGGTCCTGTTCAGCACCCACCGGATGGCCTCCCTCTCCCGGTGCGACCGGGTCCTCGTGATGCGGGAGGGGAGGATCGTGGAGCAGGGGACCCACGAGCAGCTCTTCGCCCTCGGGGGGGAGTATTTCGACCTCTATTCCCGCCAGATGCTGGTGCGGGAGCTGGAGGCCTCTCCGTGAGCCGGATGCCGGAGCCCTTCCTCCACGAGGACCGGGTGGAGACGCAGGGGGTGGACCTCGCGCACATGCGGCGGCTCCTCTCCTACCTTTCCCCCCACGGGACGCTGGTCGCCCTCGCGCTGGCGGCCCTGCTCTTCGGCACCGCCTGCCGGCTCTCCGGGCCCTACATCATCAAGATCGTGGTCGACGAGAACCTCATCCCCGGCGTCTTCGAGGGGATGCTCCCCCGGGCCGGCCTCTACCTCGCGGCGCTGGCGGGGGGGATGGCCTTTCTCTACCTCCAGATGCTGGCGGTGTCGGTCCTCGGCCAGCGGGTGATCCTCGCGATCCGCGGGGAGATGTTCGCCCGGCTGGAGCGCCTCCCGGTCTCCTTCTTCGACCGGACCCCCGCCGGGAGGCTGATGACGCGGCTCACCTCCGATGTCGAGGCGCTGCAGGAGCTTCTCTCCTCGGGACTGGTCTCCACCGTGGGCGACGCGGCGGTCCTCGTCGGGACCGCGGCGGTCCTGCTCTGGATGGACGCGCGCCTCGCGCTGGTCACCTTCGCGGTCCTGCCGGCGCTGATCCTGTTCGTGGAGCTGGTGAAGCGGTTCATCCGGGAGGCGAACCGGGAATTGCGCCGGAAGCTGGCCCGCCTGAACGCCTTCCTCCAGGAGCGGGTGAGCGGGATCGCGGTCGTCAAGACGTACCGCAACGAGGAGAAGTCAATCCGCGGGTTCGACGGACTGAGCATGGACTACGCAGACGAGAGCATCCGGCTGACGAACTTCTACTCCGTCTATTTCCCGGGGGTCGAGCTGCTCGCCTCCGTCGCCGTCGCCCTGATCCTGTGGCGCGGCGGGATCGGGATCCTCTCCGGGGCGCTTACCTTCGGGACGCTGGTCGCCTTCCTCGAGTATGCGCAGAAGTTCTTCGATCCGATCAAGGACATGAGCGACAAGTACAACATCCTCCAGTCGGCGCTCGCGTCGGCGGAGCGGATCTTCCAGGTCCTGGATACGGAGATCTCCCCCGAGTACCGCCCGCCCGTCCCCCGCGCGGTCCCGGCCCCTCCGGAGGGGGAAGTCCCCGCGATCGAGTTCCGGGACGTCTGGTTCTCCTACCGGCCCGGCGAGCCGGTCCTGCGGGGGGTTACCTTTTCCCTGAGAGAGGGGGAGGCGGGGGCGATCGTCGGCGCGACCGGCGCGGGGAAGACGACGATCCTGTCGCTGCTCTGCCGCCTCTACGAGATCTCCCGGGGGAGCATCCTCCTGTTCGGGAGGGATATCCGGGAGATCCCGAGGGAGGAACTCCGCGGGATGATCTCGATGGTCCCGCAGGACCCGGTCCTCTTTTCCGGGACGATCCGCGGGAACGTGGAGGGGGGAGGTCCCTTCGTGGATCGGGCCGCGGCCGCCGCCGGGGTCTCCCGGTTCTCGGGGGGCTGGGAGCTCGGGCTGGACACGGAAGTGGGGGAGCGGGGAGGGCGCCTCTCCGTCGGGCAGCGGCAGCTGGTCTCCTTCGCCAGGGCGCTTTCCCGGGAGCCGCGGGTGCTGGTCCTGGACGAGGCCACCTCCAGCGTGGACCCGGTGACCGAGCAGGAGGTGCAGCGGGCGATCGGGGAGATCCTCTCCGGCCGCACCTCCCTCGTGGTGGCCCACCGGATCTCCACCGTCCTCTCGGCGGACCGGATCCTCGTGATCCACCGGGGGAAGCTCCGCGAGACCGGGACCCACGGCGAGCTGATGCGGGAGCGGGGGATCTACCACCGCCTCTTCACCCTCCAGTTCCGGGAGGGGCGGCCGGCCTGAAGGGGGGACGCCCCTCGCCGGAACTGTTTGTGCGGGGGGCGCCGGATATAGTAGGATCTCCCTTTCAATCCGGAGGTGGGACATCCTATGGCAAGGCAGGCGGTCGTCGAGACGAAACTTGCGGGACTGACGTTGCTCGCGCGGGGGAAGGTCCGGGACATCTACGAGACGGACGGCAAGCTGCTCCTGGTGGCCTCCGACCGGATCTCCGCCTTCGACGTCGTCCTACCCAACGGGATTCCCGGGAAGGGGAAGGTCCTCACGCAGATCTCCGCCTTCTGGTTCCGGAAGCTCTCGGACGTGGTCCCGAACCACATGCTCTCCGTGGACCCGCGGGAATACCCGCCTGCCGCCAGGCCTCACGCGGAGCTGCTCGCCGGCCGTTCGATGCTCTGCCGGAAGACCTCCCCCCTCCCCGTGGAATGCGTCGTCCGCGGGTATCTCTCGGGGTCCGGCTGGGCGGAATACCGGGAGCATGTCGAGGTGTGCGGCATCCGGCTCCCCGCGGGGCTCGTCGAGTCGTCCCGGCTCCCCGAGCCGCTCTTCACCCCCGCCACCAAGGAGGAGAAGGGGAAGCACGACATGAACATCTCCTTCGAGCGGATGTGCGGAATCCTGGGGAGGGAGACGGCCGAGGCGGCGCGGGACATTTCCCTGACGCTCTACCGGAAGGCGGCCGAGTACGCCCTGGGGAAGGGAATCATCATCGCCGACACGAAATTCGAGTTCGGCTTCCTGGACGGCCGGCTCCTCTGGATCGACGAGGCGCTGACCCCCGATTCCTCCCGGTTCTGGCCGGCGGCGGAATACAGGGCGGGCGGTCCCCAGAAGAGCTTCGACAAGCAGTTCGTCCGCGACTACCTGCTCACCCTGTCCTGGAACAAGACCGCCCCCGGGCCGAAGCTTCCTCCCGACGTGATCGAGAACACGGCGGGGAAGTACCGGGAGGCGCTGCGGATCCTCACCGGCAGCGACATCGGCGGATAGGATGGGAAAGAAGTACTTCGGCAGCATCTTCATCGCGAACCGCGGGGAGATCGCCTGCCGCGCGATCCGCCCCTGCCGGGAGCTGGGGATCCGGGCGGTCGTGGGGTACTCCGACTGCGACACGCTCTCCCTCCACGTCAAGCTCGCCGACCAGGCGGTCCGCCTCGGCCCTTCCCCGGCCAGCATGAGCTACCTCGACATCGACGCGGTCATTCGTGCCGCCCGGGACTCGGGGTGCGACGCGGTCTTCCCCGGCTACGGCTTCCTCGCGGAGAATCCGGAATTCGCCGAGGCGGTCGAGCGGGAGGGGATGGTCTTCATCGGGCCCTCCGCCCGCGTGATGCGGATCCTGGGGGACAAGGTGGCCGCCCGCAAGGCGCTGGCGGCCTCCGGGGTGCCGGTCACCCCGGGTCTGGAGAATGTGGAGAGCGCCGAGCAGGTCATCGAATTCGGCGAGCAGGTCGGATGGCCGGTGATCCTCAAGGCGGCGGCGGGGGGGGGCGGAAAGGGGATGCGCAAGGTCTCCTCCCCCTACGAAGTCGAGGAGAACCTGGCGGCCGCCCGCTCCGTGGCGGAGAAGGCGTTCGGGAGCGCGTCGGTCTACGCGGAGAAGTTCATCGAAGGGGGGCGGCACATCGAGTTCCAGTTCCTGGCCGACCGGAACGGGAACGTGATCCACCTGGGCGAGCGGGAGTGCTCCCTCCAGCGTCAGCACCAGAAGCTCGTGGAGGAGGCGCCCAGCTCGACGCTCACCCCGGAGATACGCGCCAGGATGGGGGAGATCGTCGTCCGGGCGATGCGGGATGTCGGGTACGAGTCGGCCGGGACCCTCGAGTTCCTGGTCGACCGGGAGGGGAACTTCTACGCGCTCGAGGTGAACACCCGGATCCAGGTCGAGCACACGGTCACCGAGATGATCAGCGGGTTCGACATCATCCGGAAGATGTTCAAGATCGCCGCGGGGGATCCGCTGTCGCTCCGCCAGGAGGAGGTGACCCTGCGGGGGCACGCGATCCAGTGCCGGATCAACGCGGAGGATCCCAAGAACGGCTTCGCCCCCTCCTTCGGCCGGATCTCCTTCCTCCGGCAGATCAGCGGCCCCTTCGTGCGGACCGAGTCCGGGATCTACCAGGGATGGGAGGTGCCCCCCTTCTACGACTCCCTCCTCTCCAAGATCTGCGCCGTGGGGAAGGACCGGGAGACCGCCATCGAGCGGATGCGCCGGGCGCTGCGGGAGTACGAGATCTGGGGAGTGAAGACGACGATCCCCCTCCTCAAGCGGGTGATGGACCACCCGGATTTCGTGGCGGGGAACATCCACACCGGGTTCATCGAGGAAAATATCGCCGGGCTCACGGAGTACGAACACGTCGAGGATGAAATCTTCAAGGTGGCGAAGTTCGTCGCCGAGGTCTCCGGACTCGGCCGGAACATCCATGGGACGTGATCGGGGCGAAGGAACGGGGGAAAGGGTGCGGGCGGGGCTGCGGAAAAAGAGCGCGAAGAAGATCCTCAAGGGGGTCCGGGAGAGCGGGGAGATCTGGCTCACGAACACCGGCCCGCGGGACACCGGGCAGAGCGACTTCAAGAACCGCTTCACCCTCCACGACATGTCCCGCCTGGTCCCGATCTACGACGCGACCGGCTACTTCTCCGTGGAAATCCACGGGGGGGCCCGGTTCCACCAGGATCTGCTCAACAACAAGATCGACCCGTTCGAGGAGTCGCGCGTCTGGGCGGAGGGGATGCCGAACGTTCTGACGCAGACGCTCATCCGCTCGACGAACGTGTGGGGATACCGGATGTATCCCCGCAACGTGGTCCGGGCCGCCGTGCGCTCCTTCCTCCCCACGATCGACGTCTGGCGCTGCTTCGACTTCCTGAACTACGTCCCGAACATGGCGCCGGTCGCCGAGGAGGTGCTGAAGGGGGGGAAGATCTTCGAGCCGGCCATCTCCTTCACCGAGGCGCCGGAATGCACCGATGCCTACTATCTCCGGGTGGTTTCGGAGATCGTCTCGCTGTGCGGCGGGACCTCGGGGATCATCCTCTGCGTGAAGGACATGGCCGGGGTGGGAAGCCCCGAGCGGATCCGGCGCCTGATCGACGCGATCCTCCAGAAGCACCCCGACCTGCTGCTCCTCTACCACCGGCATTCCACCGACGGGCTGGTGATCCCGGCGATGGCCGCCGCCGCGGGGGCGGGGGCGCGCCTCTTCGACGTGACCGACGACGCCTTCTCCCGCTTCTACGGGCACCCGCCGGTGCGTCCCCTCGCGCGGTTCCTGCGCGAGCTGGGCTTCTCCGTCCGGTTCGACATGGAGCGGGCGGGGGAGGCGACCGACGTCATCCGGGGGTTCATCCGGAACTACGAGCGGTTCGAGTCCCCCCACAAGGGGTTCTCCCACGACGTGATCTCGCACCGGATGCCCGGGGGAGCCTTCCCCTCCTCCTTCGAGCAGGCGGAGAAGGGGGGGTTCCTCGATCTCATGCCCTCCATCCTCAAGGGGATGGCCTACGGCAACCGGATCCTTCGATACTTCGACGTGACGCCGGGCTCCCAGATCACCTGGACGACCTGGGCCGGGATCCTCCAGCGCTACCACAAGGAGGGAGGGGAGCAGAACGTCCGGAAGCTCTTTCTCGGCCTCGACCGGTACTTCCAGTCCGGCGAGCGGATCGAGGAGCTCTCGCAGTCCGACGCGAACCTGCTCCTGCAGCTCTACGCCGGGGCGACCGACGACCTGAAGAACCTGCTGCTGGGACGGTACGGCCCGCTTCCCTTCGGCTGGCCGAAGGACTGGGTCTACCGGAGCGTGTTCGGTGAGGAGTGGGAGGCGAAGGTGAAGGCGGACCGCGTCGAGTCTTCCCCGCTCTCCCGACTGCCGGACGAGAACCTCTCCCGCTCCCGGAAGGCGATGGAGGAGGAGCTGGGACGGCCGGCCACGCAGGAGGAGTTCGTCCTCTACCTGATGCACCCGAAGGCGGCGGTCGATTTCCTGAAGTTCCGGGTGACCTACGGGGACACCACCGTGCTCCCGACCTCGGTGTGGCTTTCGGGGCTGCGCCGCCCGGGCGACTCGGTGTCGTTCACCCTCTCGGGGAAGCCGCACGAGATCCGGCTGGTCTCGATCGGGGAGGGGGTCGGGGGGATGAAGCAGGTCGTCCTCTCGGTGGACAACATCCTCCACGTCTTCCCGGTGGAGCTTCCCGAGGCGGCCCTCGCAAGGAAGGCGGTCCGGAAGGCGAGCCCCTCTGCGGCGGGGGAGATCGGCGCACCGATGCCCGGGACCGTCTGGCGGATCGGTACCAAGGACCGGGCGCTCAAGGCGGGCGACCGGGTCAAGAAGGGCGAAGAGGTGATGAACATCGAGGTGATGAAGACCGAGAACGCGGTAAAGTCCCCCGTCTCGGGCGTCCTCCAGGAGATCTGCGTGAAGGGGAACGAGCGGGTCGAGGAGGGGCAGCTGCTGTCGGTCGTGGAGCCGGACCCCCCGAAGCCCCCCTGAACGTCCATCCTCGACGTCACCGAAATTCCACCGCGGTCATAGCCGACATCGATCCTTTCCGGCGCGTGAGCGACACGTGCGGGCACGATTTCGGGGACACGGTGCTCCGGGGGGCCGACTGCATCGCCCGGTAGGGCGGGGAGATGTTTTGCGCTATATTGCCTTATAACGACGGGGAGATGGCCCTGAGGATCTGCGAGCGGCTGCGCAGGGCCGTCGCCGCGCTCTACCTGGAGAAAGCGGGGGGAGCGCAACCGGGTGGAAGGTTTCGGGGGGATGCCGCGGCCCCCGGGGAAGGAAGGCCGATGGGGGACGGGGACATCCGGGGAAAAACGGTGGCGGTCATCGGCGGGGGCCCGGGGGGCTCGGCCGCCGCCATCCGCCTCGCCCGTCTCTCGCGGAAGCGGGACCTCTCCCTGCGCGTCCTCCTGTTCGAGGGGAAGGACTTCGAGCGCCACTACAACCAGTGCGTGGGCGTCCTCTCCCCCCCCATCGAGGAGCTGCTCCAGTGCCACCTCGAGATCGAGCTTCCCTACGAGATCTTCAAGCGGCAGATCTTCGGCTACCGCCTCCACGCGGGAGGGAAGGAGATCCTCCTGGTCGGCCCCCACCGGGGCGGGTCCACCTACGCGGTGCGGAGGGTGGCGTTCGACCGGTTTCTCCTCTCCTGCGCGGAGGAGGCGGGAGTGGAGGTTTCCCGGAACCGGGTGACCTGGGTCGATTTCCCCCGCGGCGGAAGGGAAAAGGTCTTTCTGTACACCGAGGGGGGGATGTACCGGGCCGACGCGGTGGTGGGGGCCTTCGGCCTGGACGACGGGATGATGGACATCTTCGAGGCGTCCACGGCGGGCGGATACCGCCGCCCCGGCCGGTTCATGCACACCTACGTGACGAAGATCCACACCGACCGGCACTTCATCGAGAGGAAGCTCGGCGACATCATCTACGCCTACCTGTTCCCTCCCGGCCTCCCGAACCTCGAGTTCGGGGCGATCACGCCGAAGGGGGACCATATCATCGTGAACGTGGCGGGGCGCGGGGCCACCGTGGAGGACATGTTCGCCTTCCTGGAGATGGATTTCGTCCGGGCGCATCTCCCGGCGCTCTCCCCGGAGAGTCAGGAGGTCTTCCGGGGGAAGTTCCCGGGGTCGCCGGGACGGGGCGCGGTGGGGGAGAGGTACCTGACGGTCGGGGACGCCACCGGCTGGATGCGCCCCTTCAAGGGGAAGGGGATCAACTTGGCGATCGAGACCGGCGTCCTCGCCGCCGAGACGATCGTGGAGCACGGGATCTCCCTGGCCTCCTTCCGGAAGTACGAGGAGCGCACGGCGGGGCTCAGGGCGGATTACCTGTACGGGACCTGGATGCGTCACCTCTGCAAGGCGGGGGAGATCGCCGGGACGCTGGGGACGGTCCTGACGATGGCGAAGGTGGACCAGGAGGTCCACGACGCCCTGTTCAACGCGGTCTCCGGGCACGACTCGTTCCGGAACATCTTCCGGCGGTACGCGCGTCCCCGCGTGCTCGCCGACGTGGTCCGCAACTTTCTTGCGGACCGGAGGAGGAGCCGATGAGCATCACCGTGCGGCGGATGAGGACCCAGGACGGCGACGCGGTCCTGCGGATCAACGAGAAGATCACGGGGCGCCCCCACGAGGCGCAATGGGAGTCGCGGATCATCGAGCACCTGTCGGCGAACCCCCTCGGGTGCCTGGTCGCGGAGGAGGAAGGGACGATCGTCGGGTTCATCCTGGGGTCGATCCGGGGATGGGAGTTCGGGATCCCGAAGACCGGGTGGATCGAGATTGTCGGCGTCGACCCGGAGTTCCATAAGAAGGGGGTCGCGAAGGCCCTCATCGGGAAACTCCACCTGTATTTCCGGAATCACAATGTCCTGCGGGTGATGACCATGGTGAACTGGAACGACGGCGGGCTGGTGAGCTTCTTCCGCGCGGTGGGATTCGAGCGGTCGGAGTTCATCATCCTCGAGAAGGGGGTCGATTCCCCGGAAGGGAGCAGCCTTGCCTGACCGGCCTTCTCGAGGTGGCCGTGTGGAGGTGACCGGGCGCTTCTTTCATTCCCTGCGGGGGCTGTTGTCGCCGGCCGACGCTCCGGTGAAGCCTTCCGCCGGACTGCGGGCGGCCGGAGTGCTGGTTCCCCTCCGCACGCGGGGGGACGAGGTCCGGGTCGTCCTCGCGCGGCGCACCGAGCAGGTGCCCCACCACAAGGGACAGATCTGCTTTCCGGGGGGGAGCCGCGACCCGGGAGACACGGACCTGCTCGCCACCGCGCTCCGGGAAGCCCGGGAGGAGCTCGGGATCCGGAAGGAGGAGGTGGAGCTTCTCGGGGCGATGGAACCCGTGGAGACGGTGACCGGATTCTCGATCCGCCCCTACGTGGCCCGGATCCCCGACACGGCCACTTTCCGGCTCGACGAGTTCGAGGTGGCGGAGGTGTTCGAGCCCCCCCTGGCGGTGTTCGGGGAGTTCCACCGGTACCGATGGGCCGAGGCCACCTTCCGGGGGCGGGCGGACCGGGTCTACTTCCTCGATTACGGCCGGCACACGGTCTGGGGGGCCACCGCGAGGATCCTCCACGACCTCGCCGAACGGATCTACGGGAGCGCTCCCGGAATTGTGCACGTTCCCCCCGTGAACCGTATATAATCAAAAGTTATATTCGGATCCGAACGAGCGATCGGGAGGCAGGAAGGACCGCCATGCCCCACAGGAAGGAGCCCGGCTCGGTCGGGCTGGTCAGGAAGAAATTCTACACCTTCGCGGAGCCCCCCCACGAGATGCCGCTGGACTGCGGCGCGAAGCTGGGTCCCATCACCCTGGCCTACGAGACCTACGGGAAGCTGAACCGGGACAAGAGCAACGCCATCCTGATCCTCCACGCCCTGTCCGGCGATTCCCACGCGGCGGGCCGGTACGCGGAAACGGACAAGCAAGCGGGGTGGTGGGACAACACGATCGGTCCGGGGAAGGCGTTCGACACCGACAAGTACTTCATCCTCTGCTCCAACGTGATCGGCGGATGCCAGGGCAGCACCGGTCCCGCCTCGACCAACCCGGCGACCGGGAGGGAGTACGGGCTCTCCTTTCCCATGATCACCGTCGGCGACATGGTGCGCGCGCAGGTCCACCTCGTCGACCACCTGGGAATCGACCGCCTGCTCGCCGTCGCGGGGGGATCGATGGGAGGGATGCAGGCGCTGCAGTGGGCCGTCTCCCATCCCGAGCGGGTGGTCTCGTCGATCCCGATCGCCACGACCTCGAAACTCTCCCCGCAGGGGATCGCCTTCAACGAGGTCGGGCGGGTCGCGATCATGAAGGATCCCCATTTCCAGGGCGGGGACTATTACGGGAGGGAGCTTCCGCGGGACGGGCTGTCGCTCGCCCGGATGATCGGGCACATCACCTATCTCTCCGACGACTCGATGCACGAGAAGTTCGGGCGGAGGCTGCGGGGGAAGAAGGCGTTCGGCTACGACTTCAACGTCGATTTCGAGGTGGAGAGCTACCTCCGGCACAAGGGGGGGGCCTTCGTCGACCGGTTCGACTCGAACTCCTACCTCTACATCACGAAGGCGATCGACTACTTCGATCTTTCCCTCCCGGGCGGGTCTCTGGTCGAGACGATGCGGAAGGCCACGGCGAAGTTCCTGATCATCTCCTTCAAGTCCGACTGGCTCTATCCTCCCTACCAGTCCCGGGAGATCGTCAAGGCCCTCATGGGGAACGGCGTGGATGTCACCTACTGCGAGATCGACTCCCGGTACGGGCACGACGCCTTCCTCCTGGACGAGGGGGAGATGTCGAAGATCATGACGAACTTCCTCGCCAACGTCGCCTCGAAGGCCGGCGTCGCGGCCGGGGCGTCCGCCTGATGGCCGAAGGGGCGAGAATCGACCACAGCGTGATCCTCGACCTCGTGCCCGCCGGGGCCAGGGTCCTCGACCTGGGATGCGGGGACGGGGCGCTCCTGGAGAAGCTGGTCCGGCAAAAGGGGGTAATCGGCCGGGGGATCGAGATCTCCGAGCCGGGGGTCCGCGACTGCATCGCGAAGGGGCTGACCGTCCTCCAGGGCGACATCGACGAGGGCTTGCGGGACTACCCGGACAACTCCTTCGACTACGTCATCCTGAACCAGACGCTCCAGGCGGCGAAGAAGCCCGACGTGGTCCTCACGGAGATGCTGCGGGTGGGGAAGAAGGGGATCGTGGGGTTCCCGAATTTCGCCTACTGGAAGATGCGGCTCTACGTGCTCCTCTTCGGGAGGATGCCGAAGACCGAGTTCCTCCCGTTCGAATGGTACGACACCCCGAACATCCACTTCTGCTCGATTCTCGATTTCACCGACTACTGCGCCCGCAACGGCCTTGCCGTGGAGAAGACCGTCTACCTGTCGACCGACCGCGGGGGCCGGGTGCTCCAGGGGATGCGTCCGAACCTCTTCGCGGAAAACGCGGTCTACCTGCTCTCCCGGGGGGGGCGCTGACCCCTCAGAACAGGGACGTTCCTTAGAACTCCCGAAGGACCGGCCCCGTCCTGCTTCAGCACAGGGACCGTTCGGGCACCCGGCCGGGGTTTCGGGAACGTCCAGGCGTCAGGGGCAGCGCCCGGGGGGTGATTTGCGGATTGATTTTATCGGCGTGGTCGGGTAGCATCTTTTTTTACATGTCGTGGGGCTGTAGCTCAGTTGGGAGAGCGCCTGAATGGCATTCAGGAGGCCGTCGGTTCGATCCCGATCAGCTCCACCAGATTGCCCACCCCTCGCGTCGAACGGCGCGAGGGGTTTTTCATTCCGGTCGCGGATCGCGTTGCAGGGTGTGATGTAGACTGCGGGAAGGGAATTCGGAGGCCGAACGGCGTCCTGGCCGATTCCCGATCCTTTACCCGATACCATCACCCGCCCGGGGATTGGACTGGGTGGAGACGCAGCGGTGTCACGGGGGGGCCATGCCGGAACTGATCCTGGCGCGGATCCAGATGGCGATGTTCTTCGCCTTCCACATCCTGTTCGCGGTGGCGGGGATGGGGATGCCGGTGTTGATGGTCCTCGCGGAGTGGGCGTTTCTGAGGACCCGCAAACCGGTGTATGCCGAACTGGCCCGGCGCTGGGCCCGGGGCACCGCCGTGCTCTTCGCGGTGGGGGCCGTCTCCGGGACGGTGCTCTCCTTCGAGCTCGGCCTGCTCTGGCCCCGGTTCATGGAGTTCTCCGGCGGGGTGATCGGCCTCCCGTTCGCGCTCGAGGGGTTCGCCTTCTTCACCGAGGCGATCTTCCTGGGGATCTACCTGTACGGATGGGAGAAGGTCTCTCCGCGCCTGCACCTTGCCGCGGGGGTGATGGTGGCGCTGGGCGGGGTCCTCTCCGGCGTGTTCGTGGTGTCCGCCAACGGCTGGATGAACAGCCCCGCGGGGTTTGTCCTCGAGGGGGGAAGGCCGGTCGACATTTCCCCGCTGTCGGCGATGGCCAACCCCGCGTGGGGGAACATGGCGATCCACATGACGCTGGCCGCCTTCGCCGCCACCGGGTTCGCCGTGGCGGGGATCCATGCCTTCCAGCTGCTGCGGGACGCGGGCAACCGCTTCCACCGCGCGGCGCTCGTCATCGCGCTGTCGGTCGGGGGAGCGGCTGCGGTCCTGCAGCCCTTGAGCGGCGATCTGAGCGCCCGCTTCGTGGCCCGCAACCAGCCGGTAAAGCTTGCCGCGATGGAAGGGCAGTGGAGGACCCAGCGCGGCGCTCCCTTGCGGATCGGCGGCTTCCCGGATCCCGTGAGTGAAACCACCCCGTACGCGATCGAGATCCCGCGGGGGTTGAGCCTCCTCGCCTTCCACGACCCGGACGCCGAGGTCCTCGGGCTGTCCGCGGTTCCCCGGGACGAGAGGCCCGATCCGCGGCCGGTCCACGCGGCGTTCCAGGTCATGCTTGCCTGTGGGCTCTGCATGGCGGCGGTGGCGGTCGCGGGCGCCCTTCTCGGCTGGAGGCGCCGGGAGGCCGTTTTCGGCCGGCCGTTCCTGCTGGCCGTCTCGGCCTGCGGACCGCTGGGCCTTCTCGCCGTGGAGGCCGGCTGGGTCGTGACCGAAATGGGGCGGCAGCCCTGGATCATCTACAAGGTGATGCGGACTTCGGAGGCCGTGACCCCGGTGGGCGGGCTTTTCCTGCCGTTCGCCCTCTTTTCCCTGATCTATCTCGCGCTCGGCATCTTCGCGGTGCGGATGCTGCGCCGGGAGCTGGCGGAGAGCCCTTCCTTCCCCGGGGGCGGAGGACCGACCGGATGACTTTCCTCGCGGATCTCGCGGCGGGCTCCATCCTGGCCTCCCTCGTGTTCTACGCGCTCACGGGGGGTGCGGATTTCGGGGGAGGAGTGTGGGCCCTGTTCAACCGGGGTCCCCGGTCGGACGAACGGGAACGCCTCATCGTCCGGGCCATCGGTCCCGTCTGGGAGACGAACCATATCTGGGTCATCGTCGCCGTCGTGGTCCTGTTCACGGGGTTCCCTTCGGCCTACGCCCTTCTCTCCACCGCCCTGTTCCTGCCGGTCACCCTGGTCCTCGCCGGGATCGTCGCCCGCGGTTCGGCCTTCGCCTTCCACTCGTACCACCTGCACCGGGAGAGCAGGGCGGCCGGGTGGGGAACGCTCTTCGCCGTCTCCAGCCTGCTCACCCCGCTCCTGCTGGGAGTCATCCTCGGAGCGGTTTCCGCCGGCACGATCCGGGGCACGGGCCTGGCCGACCTGGTAAGCGGGACCCGCTCCTGGCTCGCCGTCTTCCCCCTTTCCGTAGGGGTGTTGACCCTTTCCTCCTTCTCCTACCTGGCGGCGGTCTACCTTCTTCTCGAAACCGACGTTCCTCTGCTGCGGGAGGATTTCCGGCTTCGCGCAATGGCGTCCCTCGCCGTCGTCGTCCTTCTCTCCATCGCCATCCCCCTGCTCTCCGCAGGGGGAGCGCCGGAGTTCCACCGGGCCCTGACGGGGAGCCGCTGGTCCCTGCCCCTGCTCGGGACGAACGCCGTTGCGGCCGTCGGCGCCGGGATCTTCCTGCGGCTCCGCGCGTACCGCCTCGCCCGGGTCTGCGCCGCCGCACAGGTGACCCTCCTTCTCGCCGGCTGGGGGCTGGCCCAGCATCCCTACCTGATCCGCCCGGACCTCACGATCCGGGCGGCCGCCGCCTCGCCGGAGATGCTGCGCCTGATGCTGATCGCCCTTGCCGCCGGCGCCCTCCTGCTCTTCCCCGCCATCTTCCTCCTGCTCCGGATATTCAAGGGGGAGGCCCTCTTCGGCCGCTGACCGGCGCGGCGGCGTTCGTACCCCCTCCTTATCCCTTGGAAACGCTCCGGGGAATTGGGAGAATGGGCCGGTGGGGAGGCCCGTCGAGCCTCCCGGATTCTTGCCACGGAGGAAGGGCTTTATGAAGATCCGGGAATTCCAGGTCCGCCCGAACATTCCGCCCGCGATCGCACCGATCCGGGAGATCGCGATGAACCTCTGGTTCTCCTGGAACTGGGAGGCAGTCCAGCTCTTCATGCGGTTGAACCCGGAGCTCTGGGAGAAGTCCTACCAGAACCCGGTCCTGATGCTCGGCTCCCTGTCGCAGGAGGAGTTGGATGCGGCGGCCGGGGATGAGAGCTTCGTGGCGAACGTCCGGCGGGTGCACGAGCATCTGGTCGAGTATCTCCGGGCCTCGGGATGGTTCCGCGAGGTCCACGGCGGGGAAACGGACTTTCTGGCCGCCTATTTCTCCTGCGAATACGGGATCGACGAGGGGCTCCCCATCTACTCGGGGGGCTTAGGGGTTCTTTCCGGGGACCACCTGAAGTCGGCGTCGGACCTGGGGCTTCCGCTGGTCGGGGTGGGGCTTCTGTACCAGAAGGGATATTTCCGGCAGGTCCTGAACCTCGACGGCTGGCAGCGTGAGCTCTACCCGGACAACGACTGGTACAACATGCCGGTTTCGATCGAGCGGGGCCCGGAAGGGGAGGAACGGTCGATCGAGGTGGAGATCGGCGGAGAGCCGGTCCGGGCCAGGATCTGGCGGGTCCAGGTCGGCCGCGTCCCCCTCTACCTGCTCGACAGCAACGTCCCGGAGAATTCCCCCCGGGGGCGCGAGATCACCGGGACCCTCTACGGGGGGGACCGGGAGATGCGGATCCGCCAGGAGATCCTGCTCGGCATCGGGGGGATCCGGGCCTTGCGCGCGCTGGGGCTCGCGCCGACCGTCTTCCACATGAACGAGGGGCATTCGGCCTTCCTCGCGCTCGAGCGGATCCGGGCCCACATGGCGGACCACGGTCTCTCCTTCGCCGAGGCCCGCGAGCGGGTGTTCGCCACGAGCGTCTTCACCACCCACACGCCGGTTCCGGCGGGGAACGAGCTCTTCTCCACCGAGCTGATGCGGAAATACCTCCAGCCGATGGCGGAGCAGCTCGGCCTTCCCTGGCAGGAGTTTCTCGGGCTCGGCCAGCTGGCCTCGGCGAAGTCGCCGGATTTCGGAATGACGGTGCTCGCGCTGCGGATGGCCGCTTCCGCGAACGGGGTGAGCCGCCTCCATGCCGAAATCTCCCGGCGGATGTGGAAGGACCTTTGGCCCGGACTCCAGGAATCGGAGGTTCCCATCCGGAGCCTCACGAACGGGATCCATACCCGCACCTGGCTGAGCCACGAGATGGGGGACCTCTTCGCCCGGTACCTCGGCCCCCGCTTCATCGAGCGGCCGGCCGACCACTCTGTCTGGGACCGCGTGGAGTCGATTCCCCCCGTCGAGCTCTGGAAGGTCCACGAGACCCGGAGGGAGCGTCTCGTGTTCTTCGTGCGGAAGCGGCTCAAGAAGCAGCTCCTGCGCCAGGGGGCCGGGCTTTCCTCCCTGCGGGCGGCCGAGGAGGTCCTCCACCCGGAGGCGCTGACGATCGGGTTCTCCCGGCGCTTTGCCACCTACAAGCGGGCGGGTCTGCTCTTCCGGCAGCCCGAGCGCCTGATCCGGATGCTCACCGAGCAGGACCGCCCCGTCCAGATCCTCTTCGCGGGGAAGGCCCACCCGCAGGACCTTCCCGCGAAGGAGCTGGTCAAGTCGGTCGTCCATTTCGCCTCGGACCCCCGCCTCCGGCACCGGATCGTGTTCCTCGAGGATTACGATATCAACGTCGCGCGATACCTCGTCCAGGGGGTGGATGTCTGGCTGAACACCCCGAGGCGCCCGCAGGAGGCGTCGGGGACCAGCGGGATGAAGGCCGCGGCCAACGGGGCGCTGAACGTTTCCGTCCTGGACGGCTGGTGGTGCGAGGGGTACGCGATGGACACGGGGTGGGCGATCGGAAGCGGGGAGGTCTACGGCGACCCCGAGGAGCAGGACCAGGTCGAGTGCGAGGCCCTCTTCAACCTGCTGGAGAGCGAGGTGATCCCCCTGTTCTACGAACGGGACAAGGGGGGGCTTCCGCGGGAGTGGATCGCGATGATGAAAACGTCGATGCGGAAGCTGGGCTCCCGGTTCAACAGCCTGCGGATGGTCCAGGAGTATGCGGAGCGGCTCTATCTCCCGTCCCACCGGGCGGGAGCCCGCCTGGCGGAGGACGGGTTCGCCGGGGCGAGGGAGCTTTCGGCCTGGAGAGGGAAGGTCACGGCGGGGTGGTCGCGGATATCGCTTCGTGTGGACGGAGCGGGAAAGCGGGAGGACCTTCTCGTCGGCGGCGACGTGGAGGTCAGGGTCCGGGCCGATCTCGGCCCCCTGTCGGCCGGCGACGTGGCGGTGGAGGTCTATTACGGCCCGGTCGACCCGATGGGAGAGATCCGGGAGGGGGAGATCGTCCGGGCCGAGCATTTCGGCCGGGAGGGAAGCGAGGAGATCTTCCGGGCGGCGATCCCCTGCCGCAGGAGCGGGCGCCACGGGTTCGCGGCGCGCGTCGTCCCCCGGCACCCCGATCTCGTGAATCCGTTCACTCCCCTGCTGCTGACCTGGGAGTAGGGGGCGGCCGGACGGTCGCGATGACCGCGGCGGCGGCGAGAGCGAGCGCCGCCGCGGCCAGAAACGCCGTCGAGTAGCTCTGCGTCGCGTCGAAGATCCTCCCGCCCGACATCGGGCCGATGATCCCCGCCATCCCCCACGCGGTGAGCAGCAGCCCGTAGTTGTTCCCCAGGTTCCGGATACCGAAGAAGTCCGCCGTGGCGGAGGGGAACACCGCCAGCTGCGACCCGTAGCAGTATCCGATGAGAAAGACCGACCCGAACAGCAGGGGGACCGTGTCGACCCGGGGCTCGAGGAAAAGGACCAGGGCGGTGATCCCCATGGCGAGCGCAAGGGTGCGCGTCCGGCCGATGTGGTCGGACATCCATCCCGAGCCGATTCTCCCGAAGCCGTTCCCGACCGACAGGATCCCCACGGACAGGGCCGCATCGCGGGCGGAGAACCCCGCCCCCTCCGCGAAGGCCGCCAGGTGCCCGATGACCATGAGGCCGGCCGCGGTCCCGAGGGCGTAGGCGATCCACATCCGGTAGAAGGTCCCGGTGCGCAGCATCTCCGCGGGAAGATGATCGCGCGGGGCACGGCGCTCTCCCTCTTCCCGGGAGGGCGGGGTCCATCCCTGCGGCCGCCACCCCTCCGGCGGGTTGCGCAGGAAGAACGACCCGGTCACGGTGACGACGAGGAACCCGGCGCCCAGGAAGGCGAAGGTGTCCCGCCACCCGTACCGGTGGATCAGGAAACCGGCCAGCGGGGCCACCAGCGCGCTTCCCGCGCCGTACCCCATCACCATGAGGCCCGTGACCAGTCCGCGCTTTTCGGGGAACCATTTCATCCCGACGGCGAGGGGACAGGTGTACCCGACGCCGCTCGAGAAGCCCACGAGGCCGCCGTAGCAGGCGTACAGCCACCAGAGGGCGTGGGTGTAGCGGGAGAGGAAGATTCCCGCGGAAAAGAGGAGCGCCCCGGTGAGGGCCACCGGGGCCGGCCCCTTCCGGTCCTGCCAGCGCCCCCCGATCAGCACCCCGGCCGTGATGCAGGCGATGGTCAGCGTGAAGGCCAGCGATGCCTCGGCGCGGGTCCAGCCGAACTCCCGCTGGAAGGGGGCGAGGAAGATGCTGAAGGCGTACGCGGAACCGAAGCACAGGTTCATCGCGACCCCCCCCGCCACGCGGAACCACCGGTTCACCGGTTCGGCTTCCTCCCGTAGATTTCCGCGCACCGCTCGGGCGGCATCCCGAGACGGTAGGCGATCCGGAGGCGCCACATCCGCAGGATCGTGCGGGCCGTCCCGTGCTCTTCCCACCTCCGGGCGGAGGTCGTGAGGCGGCAGGGAAGCAGGACCGTCTTCCCGGCAAGTGTCATCCTTCGCGACAGCTCCACATCCTCCATCAGGGGGATCTCCGGGTATCCCCCGATCCGGACGAAGGCCTCCCTGCGGAGGAAGATCGCCTGATCTCCCGTGAAGGACCGGAAGAGGCGGGAGCGGATCCCGATCATCCCCCCCGTGATCCGGAGGGCGATCCTCCGGGCGAACGGGGCGTCGGCGGAGACCCCGAGCCGCACGCGGAAGGCGCCGCCGACGACCTCTTCCCGGGACAGGGCCCGTAGCACCCCGGCGAGCGAGCTCTCGGGAAGCGTCGTGTCGGCGTGGAGAAACAGGAGGATCTTCCCCCCGGAGACCCTGGCCCCCGCGTTCATCTGGCGCCCCCTTCCCGGGGGAGAGGAAATCACCCGGTCGGCGTGCGATCTCGCCGCCTCCACGGTGCCGTCCGTGCTTCCCCCGTCCGCCACGATCACCTCGCCGGCCCCGGCGGCCCGGGCGGAGCGGATCGCGGCCAGGATCGCCCCGTTCTCGTTCAGCGCCGGGATGATGACGGATATCCCGGGAAAGCGATCGGGAGTCTGCATCTATCGTTCCCCGGGGCTATTCGGGGGAAGCGGTTTCCGGGGATTGATCCCCACGAATCCGGCGGACGACCCCGGGGAGGAGAAAGGAGAAACCCAGGAGGGCGGCCGGGAAGAGGATGTCGAACGACAGCAGGTCGGAAGGGCCCCGGTAGGAGGCGAGGAGCTTTTTCAGTCCGCCGAAGAAGAGGGTGATGATCACGATGGAGGGCGCCGTTCCGAGGAGGGTCGCCCAGAAGAAATCCCGGAAGCGGATTCGGGTGGCGGCCGCGCCGTAGTTCAGGACGATGAAGGGGAACCAGAATATCCGGAGGTAGAAGACGATCGGGAAGCCGTGCTTCTCCGCCTTCCGGTCCAGTTCCCCCAGTTTCCCGGTGAGGAGGCCGCCGGCGAAGTCCCGGAGAAGATACCGTCCGAAGAGGAACGACGCCGACGCCCCCAGGGTCGCCCCGAAGATGTTATAGACCGCCCCCAGGTATTTCCCGAAGAGGAAGGCCCCCGCCGCGTTGAACGGGGTGGCGGGAAGGGCGAGGACCCCGAGGGAATAGAGAAGGACGAAGAGGGGAGGACCGAGCGGCCCCGCCTCCCGGACGATCCGGTCGATCCATTGGATGGCTTCCTGCCTCCCTTCGGGCGAAAGCAGGTGCCGCCCGGCGGGGGTGAACAGCAGCATCCAGACGACCGCCGCTGCGAAGGCGAGGAAGATCCCAAATTTCAGGTGTTTTTTCGTGTTTTGCGTCAAGAGGCTCCCCGATGGGCCATTCTACCCCCATGTTCCGCGAAGGAAAGCCGAAATCGCACCGGGCCGGCCGCGCCCTGCCCCGAGGGCGCCCGGTACCAGCTCCGCCGCCTCGGAGGGGGGCTTGCCTTTCGGTCCGGTTGATCGGGACCCGCCGCATCCCCTACAATGGAGGAAACCTGGATTCCCCCTCGGGGGGAAGAGGAGGCGTCCCGGTTCCCCCGCCCTGGCGGGGTGAGCCGGGCCGGTCGGGGAGGAAGAAACGGGAGGGGAAGCGTTCCCCTCGGGTACGGGGGCGGCCCCCGGGAAGGGAATTCCCGGGGGCCTTTTTCGCGAGGAGATGCCGATGGAAAGGATTCGGACATGGGTTGGGGACCGCGGGCTGCGGTTCCGGCTGACGGGGGTGATGCTGGTCCTCCTGGTCTGCTCGATGGGGATCGTCTTCATTCCCTATTACTGGGGGCGGGAAAACCTCAAGGCGGACCTCGAGAGGAGCTTTCTCGACCTGTCGAACGCCATCCGGGTGAGCGTCGACCAGTTCACCGCTCCCGCGACCTCCGGCGAGGACCGGCTCCGGGACTATGTCGAGTCGCTGCGGAAAACGGGGATCCGGGAGGTCTCGATCGTCGGGGAGGACATGGGAGTCATCGACAGCACGAACCCCCGGGCGATCGGGAGCACGGCGAGGATCAAGCTCCCCCCGGAGAAGCTGATCATCAACGCGACCTTCGGCGATGACCCCGACCCCGGGGAGGGGAAGATTCGGTCGAAGGACCTGGTGATCCCGGTGACGGTGGGGGGGGACGAACTGGGGTTCATCCACGTCCGGATGCAGATCGACGACTTCACCGAGGCGATCCGGAAGAACCTCTATCTCCGGTTCGCGAGCACCCTGCTGATCTTCGCCGTCGGGTTCGCCTTCGCGGTGAGCATTTCCGGACACTACGTCCGCCCCCTGGAGAAGCTGGCGCTCGCGGCGGAGAAGGTGGCCGCAGGGGATCTCTCCCAGGAGCTTCCCGTGGGTGGGAAGGACGAGGTGGGGCGGCTGACCCGGTCGTTCAACGAGATGATCGCGCACCTGCGGCAGAACCGGGAACTGGAGGAGAAGGTGCGCGAATCCCAGTACCTGTCGCAGCTGGGGCGCCTCTCCTCCGGCGTGGCGCACGAGATCCGGAACCCGCTGAACTTCATCTCGCTCGCGGTGGACCATCTGGACACCCTGGCGGATGGAAAAACCCCGGAGGCGGAACGGGAAAAGGAACAGGTGATCACGGGGATCAAGGAGGAGATCCAGAAGCTGAACGAGCTGGTCACCAATTTCATCATGTACGGGAGGCCTGCCGAGCCGCAGCGGACGCCGGTACGGCTTCGGGAGATCGTGGAGGGAGTGCTGCAGATGGCATCCCCACGGATCCAGAGCCAGAGGATCCGGGTCTCTTCCGCGTTCCGGGATGCCCCTCCCCAGACGGTAGATCCCGACATGATCCGACGGGCGGTGATCAACCTCGTGGGGAACGCGGTCGATGCGATGCCCGGGGGGGGCGAGCTCCGGGTCTCGGGCGGGCCGGGGGAGGACGGGTGCTACCTCCTCGAATTCGGGGATACCGGCGGCGGGATCGCCGAGAGCGACCGGGAGCGGATCTTCGAGCCCTACTTCACGACCAAGAGCACCGGGCTGGGGTTGGGGCTGGTCCTCACCCGGAGGATCGTGGAGTCCCACGGCGGCGGGATCGTGATAGATTCGGAACCGGGGAAGGGGACGAGGGTCGTTGTCCGCCTTCCGGGGGTGCGCACGGCGTGAAGGGAACGGTGCTGGTCGTCGACGACGAGCGGAACCAGCGGGAGATCCTGGGGGCGATCCTGAAGGGGGAGGGATACCGTCCCGTCCTCGCCGGAAACGGGGAAGAGGCGCTGGCCGCCGTGGAGCGCGAGCCGGTCGACCTCGTGCTGACCGATCTCGTCATGCCCGGTATGGGGGGGGAGCAGCTGGTCGAAGCGCTGCTGGCCCGTAACCCGGGGATCCCGATCCTGGTGAACAGCGCCTACGGGACGATCCAGACCGCGGTGGACGCCATCAAGAAGGGGGCCTACTACTACTTCGAGAAGCCGGTGGACAAGGCCCGGCTCCTGATCATCATCGAGCGGGCGATCGAGACCCTGCGCCTGCGGGAGTCCCACCGGGCGCTGTCGGAGCGGCTGTTTCCGGGGGCGTCCCCGGTCATCGGGGAGCATTCCGCGATCCGGGAGATCAAGCGGATCCTCCCGAGGGTGGCCCGGAGCGACGCCACCGTGCTGCTGACGGGGGAGAGCGGGACGGGGAAGGAGGTGGTCTCCCGGAACCTCCATTCCCTGAGCGGGCGCAGCAAGGCCCCCTTTCTCGCGGTGAACTGCGCCTCCCTTCCCGACACCCTGTTCGAGAGCGAGCTCTTCGGACACGAGAAGGGGGCCTTCACGGGGGCCCACCGTCGGGAGATCGGCCTGTTCGAGGCGGCGGAGGGGGGGACCCTCTTCCTGGACGAGATCGGGGAGGTTCGGCTCGACACCCAGGCGAAGCTGCTCCGGGCGCTGCAGGAGAAGGAGATCCGCCGGGTAGGGGGAAAAGAGAATATCCCGGTGAATGTCCGGATCATCGCCACCACGAACCGGGACCTCGGGGAGGAGGTGCGGACCGGGAGATTCCGTTCCGATCTCTTCTACCGGCTGAACATCCTGAAGATGTCGCTTCCCCCCCTGCGGGAGAGGATGTCGGACATCCCATCCCTCGCGCAGCACTTCCTGGGGAAGCACGGGGAGAAGGGGGTGCCCCCCGTCCGGGAGATCACCCGGGAGGGGATGCGCCTGCTCATGCGCTACTCCTGGCCTGGGAATGTGCGGGAGCTCTCTTCGGTGATCGAGCGGGCGGTCGTTCTGGCCGAGGAGGGGAAGATCACCCCGGACGAGCTCCCCCCGGAGCTCCGGGACGAAACGCCTTCCGAAACCTCCCCGGGAGGCGGCGCCCCCTCCCGCCGTCTCGAATTGCCCCCATCCGGTCTGGATTTCGAACGTCTGGAGGAGAACCTGCTCCGGCAGGCGGTCGAGCGCTCGGGCGGGGTGCACGCACGGGGGGCCGAACTTCTCTCCATGAGCTACAAGACCTACATCTACCGGCTGAAAAAGTTCGGCATCATCCCCTCCTGAGTTTCCGGGCAATTCCTCATTTGGGGAGCAGGCACCCCATATGGGGGGGGGCGCCCCGACCGTTCTTCCGGAAGGGTGAAGGATAACGTATTGATAATTCACGAATGTTTTCCACGAGCCTCTTGGCATCGAATTTGAATCGATTTCTTTCCGCATTCCATTTTTCCCGAAGGGGAGGAGGAAGAAAGATGAGAAAACTGCTAGCGGTGTTTGTGGCGTTTGTATTCACCCTGTCGCTCGCGGCGGTGGCCATGGCCGACAAGCACACGGCTCCCGCAAAGCCTGCCGAGCCGGCGAAAGCGCCCGCGGCGGCGGCTCCCGCAAAGCCTGCCGAGCCGGCGAAGGCGGCGGTCAAGAAAGCCCCGAAGTCGCTGCAGCTGGCCGGGACGGTCGAGGCGGTCGATGCGAAGGCCGGGACTCTCACGGTCAAGGGTAAGAAGGACCCCGTCAGCCTGAAGGCGGGCGAGAAGGTGAGCCTCGACGGGATCGCCGTCGGCGACAAGGTGCTCGTGAAGTACACGGGCGACACCGCGTCGAGCGTCAAGAAGGTCCCCGCGAAGAAGGCGGCGGCGGTGAAGGAGATCAAGAAGGAGGCCAAGTCGGCCGCTCCCGCGGCTCCCGCAGCACCGGCCAAGCCTGCGGCCCCGGCAGCCCCTGCGGCCCCGGCAGCACCGGCGGCCCCGGCGAAGAAGTAACCGGGTCGAGCCAACCTCGGACCGAAAAACCGGTTGCTGAAACCCGAAAGACTGTGGTACCCTATATTTTTTCACGGTAAGGACGGTCCCGCCCCAAAAGGGCCGGGACTCCCGAGGGCAGGGGGACACAATCCCCCTGCCCGTATTCTTTCAGGCGGGGTTCCCGCTTCCCGCATTGACTTTTCCACACGCCTCTGGTAGAGATTCATTGCTTTACCCTCCGACGCCGATCGGCAATTCACGGAAGGAGATGCGACCGATGAAGGTGCTCGCCCTCGACAACCTGCAGCAGGTGGGAATCGACGTCTTTCTCAAGGAAGGGATCGAGGTGGACGTGAAGGGGAAGATGACGCCGGAGGAACTGGCCGCCGTGATCGACCAATACGACGCAGTCGTGGTCCGCGGCGCGACCAAGGCGACTGCCGCGGTATTCGAGAAGATCACCCGCCTGAAGGTGATCGGCCGGGCCGGCAGCGGGACCGACAACATCGACAAGGTGGCGGCGACCAAGCGGGGCGTCGTCGTGATGAACACCCCGGGGGGAAACACCGTGACCACCGGGGAGCATGCGATCTCCCTGATGCTGGCGCTGTCCCGCCAGATCCCGCAGGCGACCGCCTCCATGCGGTCAGGGAAGTGGGAGAAGAACAAGTTCATGGGAACCGAGCTCACCGGGAAGGTCCTGGGGATCGTGGGGCTGGGCAATATCGGCAAGGTCGTCGCGGAGCGGGGGCTGGGGCTCCGGATGACCGTCCTCGGCTTCGACCCGTACGTGTCGAAGGAGGATGCCCAGCGGCTCGGGGTGGAGCCGGTGACGCTCGACGAGCTGTACGCCCGGTCCGACGTCATCACCTTCCACACCCCGCTGACTCCGGAAACCAAGAACATGGTGAACGCCGGGACGATCGCGAAGATGAAGAAGGGGGTTTTCCTGGTGAACTGCGCACGGGGAGCGTTGATCCATGAGGCGGATCTTCTGGCCGCCCTGGAGTCGGGACAGGTGAAAGGCGCCGCGCTCGACGTCTTCCCGGTGGAGCCGCCTCCGCCCGACACCCCGCTCTTCGCGCATCCGAACGTCATCCTGACCCCCCATCTCGGCGCCGCGACCACCGAGGCGCAGGAGAACGTGGCGTTGCTGATCGCGGAGCAGATCTGCGACTTCCTGCTGCGGGGATCGATCCGCAACTCCGTGAATTTTCCCTCCGTGTCGGCGGAGCTCCTCCCCACGCTCAAGCCGTTTCTCGATCTCTGCGAGAGGCTCGGCGCGTTCCACGGGCAGCTGCTGGATTCCCCGCTCAAGGAGCTCCGTGTGGAGTACCTCGGGGAGGTCGGCAAGTTGGGGACGGCCCCGCTGACGATCTCGGTCCTGAAGGGGCTGCTGCAGTATCAGACCGAGGAGGTCAACCTCGTGAACGCCCGGATGGTGGCCGAGGAGCGGGGGGTCAAGGTCGTCGAGGCGAAGGCGGCCAAGAGCGAGGAGTATGCCAGCCTGGTCCGGGTGGCGGTGGTCACGGAGAAGGGGGAGTTCTCCGTCTCCGGCACCACCTTCGGGCCGATGCCCCGGATCGTGAAGATCAACCTGTTCCCCATCGAGGCGGAGCTCTCCGGCGGGATGCTGATGCTGCAGAACCTGGACGTGCCCGGCGTCGTCGGCCGTCTGGGGACCTTCCTCGGGGAGAAGGGGATCAACATCGCGGGGCTGCGGCTCGGACGGAAGGAGGCGGGCGGGACCGCCATCTCCCTGATCAACGTCGACAACCCCGTCCCGGAGAAGGTGCTGGCGCAGCTCTCCAAGCTGCCGAACATCACCGCCGCGAAATATCTCACCTTTTAGGGGAAGGGGCGACACGGGTGAAGCACATCATCGTCCTCGGGGCCCAGTGGGGCGACGAGGGCAAGGGCAAGGTCGTCGACATCTACTCGGAGTTCGCCGACACGGTCGTTCGGGCCACCGGCGGGAACAACGCCGGGCACACGCTCGTGGTCGGCGACGAGAAGTTCATCTTCCACCTCATCCCCTCCGGGATCCTGCATGCCGGGAAAACGTGCGTGATCGGGAACGGAGTGGTGTTGGATCCCCGGGTGCTCCTCTCGGAGATCGACAAGCTGAAGTCCCGCGGCTACCTGCAGGACGACAGGCAGCTTCGGGTCGCGCTGGTGAGCCACATCCTCTTCCCGTACCACATCCTCCTCGACCGCGTGCGCGAGGAGAAGCTGGGGAACCGGAAGATCGGGACGACCGCCCGTGGGATCGGCCCCTGCTACGAGGACAAGGCCGCCAGGACCGGGATCCGGGCCTGCGAGCTGCTCGAGCCCGGGGTCTTCGCCGAGAAGCTGCGCGCGAACCTCGAGGTGAAGAACTTTCTGCTGAAGCGCTACTACGGGGCGGAGGAGATCCCGTTTCAGCCCACGCTGGACGAATACCTGCGCTACGGGGAGCGCCTCGCCCCCCATCTGGCCGACACCTCCCTCTTCCTCTCCGGGGAAATCCTGCGGGGGGCCAAGCTTCTCTTCGAGGGGGCCCAGGGGACCCTGCTGGACATCGATCACGGGACCTATCCGTTCGTCACTTCCTCGAACACCACCGCCGGGGGGCTCTGCACCGGGTCGGGCGTTCCCCCGACGAGGATCGGAGGGGTGGTGGGGGTCTCCAAGGCCTACACCACCCGGGTCGGCGGAGGCCCGTTTCCCACCGAACTGCTCGACGAGGAGGGGCAGTGGATCCGGGACCGGGGGAACGAATACGGCTCGACCACCGGAAGGCCGCGGCGCTGCGGGTGGTTCGACGCCCCCGTGATCCGTTACGCGAAGCGGCTGAACGGGTTGAACGGGATCGCGCTGACCAAGCTGGACGTTCTGTCCGGCCTGCCCCGCATCCGGATCTGCGTCGCCTACGAGATCGACGGAGTCCGGCAGGAGGAGGTTCCCCTCACGCTGTCCGGGTTCGAGAGGATCCAACCGGTCTACAGGCAGGTGGAGGGGTGGACCGGGGAGATTTCGACCGCCCGTGAATTCGACGACCTTCCGAAGACCGCCCAGAAGTATGTCCGCCTGCTGGAAGAGGTGACCGGGGTAGAGGTCACGCTCGTGTCGATCGGGGCCGAGCGGAACCAGACGATCCTCCGGAAAAACCCCTTCCGGGCTTGACACTTCGGGCCGCCGGCCGGTAGCATAAATGATTCCGGCGAGCCCATAGCTCAGTTGGTAGAGCATCTGACTTTTAATCAGAGGGCCGCAGGTTCGATCCCTGCTGGGCTCACCAGGTTTTCCCGCGTCCCCATCGTCTAGCCCGGCCAAGGACACCGCCCTTTCACGGCGGCGACCGGGGTTCGAATCCCCGTGGGGACGCCACATGGGGGACATTCCTGGAGGTTATCCCTTCCCGTTTCAGGAGTGTCCCCCGCCATCCCTTCACACGGATTCGAACCGGAAACGATTCTCACCTCTTGCTTTTCCAGGCCACCCTGTCGAAAATGATAAGGTTATGGATTTTCTCCGTCCGGAAAACCTCCTCCGATTCGGCTACAAGGACTGCCTGCTCTGCGAGGTGGAGCGGAAGGGGGAGGAGAAGCGTTGCCTTCGCTGTTCCGGCCGGGCGGATCAGCGGGAACGGCTCCTGTGGGAAATCCACCGGGCGAGGATCCGGCGGAACGCGGCCCGGATCTCCCTCCTCTACCCGGGCCTCGGGCATCTGTATGACGGTCGGTACCTCCAGGGGATCTTCTGGGGGTCGCTCGTCCCCCTCTCCCTGGGGCTCGTGATCAACGTCTGGGCGGAACCGACTCCGGGGCATGTCTTTCTGCTGCTTGCCTTCGGGCTGATCTGGTACCTGGCGTGGCTCGACGCGGGACGCGGCCCCCGGGAGCGGGCCGCCCCCTGCCAGGAGGCCTGTCCGGCCGACATCAACGTTCCCGACTACATCGCCCTCGTGCGCGAGGGGATGCCCCTGGAAGCCCTGGCGTTGGTGCACGACAAGCTTCCTTTCGCCGCCTTCTGCGGCAGGGCGTGCCCGCATCCGTGCGAACAGAAATGTGTCCGCACCGAATTCGATGCCCCCATCGCCATCATGGCGATCAAGCGGTACGCGGCCGACCTGGGGTATGCGGCGGCGATCCGGCCGTCGTCCTCCGCCGGCGAAGGCGTCCGTAGGCCGAAGGTCGCCGTGAT